>DATAZJ010000438.1:0-2899 GCA_036272115.1 Rhodopila sp.
CATGAAGTGGGTGGAGCACGTGGCAGCCTGGGCCGCCGACAAAGGCAAAGGCCTGGTGGCCGCCAGCGCGGGCAAGCTGGTGAGGCTGTTCGACCAGAGCGGACAGATGCTGAAGGAATTGACCCATCCCTCGACCGTCACCGGCGTGGTGTTCGACGGCAAGGGCAAGCGGATCGGCGCCTCTCACTACAACGGCGCCTCCTTGTGGTTCGTCGCCGCCAAGACCGACACGCCGCGCAAGCTGGAGTGGAAAGGCAGCCACACCGGCATCCTGATCCACCCGGAAGGCGAGGCGGTCGTCACCGCGATGCAGGAGAACGCCCTGCACGGCTGGAAACTCCCCAACGGCGAGCATATGCGGATGAGCGGCTATCCCGCCAAGACCGCCAGCCTGTCGTTCACCCGCAACGGCAAATGGATGGCCAGCAGCGGCGCCGACGCGATGGTGCTGTGGCCGTTCTTCGGCGGCGGCCCGATGGGCAAGGCACCGCTGGAGCTCGCCGGCGGCGACGGCATCATCTGCACCCAGGTCGCCTGCAACCCGAACAACCTTGTCGTCGCCGGTGGTTTCGCCGACGGGCTGCTGGTGGTGGCGGATATCGACTCCTCCCGCATCCTGCCGGTGGTGCCGCCCGAACACGGACCGATCAGCGCCCTGGCCTGGAGCCCGAACGGCGTGCTGCTGGCCGTCGGCACCGAGACCGGCTTCACCGCCCTGATCGACTTCGCCAAACGCTGACGCGACCGGCGCTCGACCGCGTTTTCCTGGGCATGTTTGCTATTCGTTCTTGTCATCACGACAAGAATAAACCAAGAACAATCGAATAGCCGGCTTCCGGCCAGCCGAGAATCTCATGGCCTGACGAACAAAACACGCCAAATGCGATTCCAAATTGCTACCAATGGTTGAATGTTTTTGAACCATAGTCCATCATGCGAGTATGCATTGCCACCATACTCTATTTTTCGACAGAATTTCAGCGCATAGCGGTCTGATCTGCCATTCCAGGATTGCGGCACAAGCCGCTATCACCCGCATACCGATCATCGGCGCACCGGCCACCCTGCCGGCACCCGAACCCGCCCGCGGCGACAGACGTGATTTCCTCGGTTGACGCCATCGCACGCGGCCTGGCGAACGGCCTGATGATGGCCGGACGGCTGCCAACGCGGAACCACCCACACTGCCGGGCCGCCCTCGGCCCGAACCATGACAACGCCACCCACAAGACGGGGAACGCCGGTCCATGACCACCAAAACCCTGCCCAATTCGACCACCACCACCTACTACTACAACGGATCCGGCGTCACGCTGGTCAATGCGGGCGTCCAAGGTCGGCCGGGCGCCAGCGGCATGAATTTCGGGTTCGTCGTCGCTGGCAACAACGATACGCTGATCAACAACGGCACCGTTTTCGGTCAGCGCGTCGGTGTCTACGTCACCGGTTCCGGTGACAGTGTCATCAACGCGGCGGGGAAAAACATCACCGCCACCGAAGCCGGCCAGGCCGGCATCAATTTCTACAATTTCAGCGGCACCGTCACCAACTACGGCACCATCAGCGGCTTCGCCGGCGCAACCCAGGCCTATGCGGGCAACGCCGTCGAGATGCGGCATGGCGGCCTCGTCACCAACTTCGGAACGCTGCTGAACGGCGGCGCCCTGTTCCGCCTCAACCCCGGCACCCTCGTCAACACCGGCGTGATCCTCGGCAATGTCGCTTACGGCGGCGTCTACATGGAGGCCGGCGGCACCGTCACCAACCTGGCCGGCGGCCTCATTTCATCGAACGGCGCCACGTCGTCGTACGATGGCGCGCCGCCTTATGGCGTTTTCATTGTCGGCGGCGCCGCCACGGTCACCAACGCCGGAACCATCAACGGCGGCTCCGGCAACGCCGTGCTTCTACCCACCGGCTTCCAGAACCGGGTCATCGTCGACCCCGGAGCGGTGTTCGTCGGAACCGTCAACGGCGGCACCGCCGTCGATGCGACGCTGGAACTGGCCTCCACCGCCAGCAAGGGCACACTGAGCAGCGTCGGCACGCAATTCGTCAATTTCGGCACCGTCGCGTTCGACCCCTCGGCATCCTGGCTGGTCGATGCGAGCACGGCCGTCAGTTCCTCGACCATCACCGGTTTCGGCGCCACCGACACGATCGACCTGTCCGGCTTCGTCGCGGTCAGCGACACCTTCTCGGCCAACACGCTGGTGCTGACCAACGCCAGCAACGCCCATGTGACGCTGCACGTCCAGGGCACCTTCACCACCGCCAACTTCAGCATCGCCGGTGACGGCGGCGGCGGCACTGACCTCGGCTACACCACGGTCGCGCCCGCGGCCCTTCTCTACGGCCAGACGATCGACGAAGCCGGCATCGTCGCCACGTCGGAGACCGTCAGCGCCGGCACGATGACCCTGTTCAACGGGGCAAGCCCGGTCGGCACGGTCGTCGTCGGCACCAGCCTGAGCAGCGGCGACTTCATCCTGCGCTCGGACGGGTCGGGCGGCACCGACGTCATCGTGGACACGGTGTTCGGCACCTACGCCAGCGGCGTGACGCTGCTGACCAACCCGACGACGATCGCGGCGACCGGCAAGGTCAGCAACACCGCGACCAACGGCAAGGCGGTGTCCGGCCCCACCGGCACGGCGTGGACGCTGACCAACCAGGGCCTGGTCAGCGAGACGGGGACCGGCGGCGTCGGAGTCAGCCTTGCCCAATCCGGCACCATCATCAACGCGAGCGGTGGCAGGATCACCGCCGCCGGCGACGGCGTCCTGCTGAACGGCGGCGGTTACGTCACCAACGCTTCGGGCGGCACGATTACCGGCGCCCTGGGTGTCGATGCGAACAGTGCCGTCGCCACCGTGGTCAACGCCGGCAGCATCGGCGC
>DATAZJ010000439.1:0-10390 GCA_036272115.1 Rhodopila sp.
CAGCGGCTGTTCATTCCTCGCCGATCATATCGACGGCGCGAACCTGCATCTGGGCCAACGCGACGTGACCCTGGTATGCGTGTCGCGGGCGCCGCTGGGGGAAATCCAGGCGTTCAAGCAACGAATGGGCTGGCGCTTCAAATGGGTGTCGTCGTACGGCGGCGATTTCAACCATGACTTCCACGTGTCGTTCACGCCGGAGGAAGCCGAAGCCGGCCGGGTCTACTACAATTATGAAATGCAGGCGTTCCAGTGCGATGAGATGCCCGGGATCAGCGTGTTCTACAAAGATGACAACGGCCGCGTGTTCCACACTTACTCGTCCTTCGGCCGGGGCAACGAACTTCTTTTGGGTACCTACCATTTTCTGGACGTGGTGCCGAAAGGCCGCGACGAAACCGGGCCGCGCGGCAATATGACCGACTGGGTGCGCCACCACGATCGCTATGACAGCGGCGGCCAGTACGCCACCGCCGCCGGTAGCGAGGATGACTGCTGCCGTTAGCCCCCGGTTGCATCCGGTGATGGGGTCCGGCTAAACCGCCGCGTCGTTTGTTTGATCGCGTGATTCAGACCTCCGGCGATTCCGCCTCCGGTCACCACGTTCCAGCCGGAGTGCCCGCCATGCCCGTCAATCCCGCCGACAGCCCGATCCTCGGTACGCTCTACGGCAGCGATGCCATGCGTGCGGTGTTTGACGAAACCGCTTATTTCCAGCGCATGCTGGACGTCGAGGCGGCGCTCGCCCGCGTGCAGGGCCGCCTGGGCATCATTCCCGCCGATGCCGCGGCAACCATCATCGCGGCGGCGAAATTCGAGAATCTGCGGACCGAGGACCTCGCCGCCAGCGCGCGCAATGTCGGCTATCCGGTGGTCGGGCTGGTGGCCGGCCTGTCGAAAGCCGCCGGGGACGCCGGTGCGTGGACGCATTGGGGTGCCACCACGCAGGACATCATGGACACCTCCACGGTGTTGCAGGTGCGCGATGGGCTCGACCTGATCGAGGCCGAACTGGCGCAGATTCTTCGTGCGCTTGCGGCGCAGGCGGACAGGCACCGCGGCACCGTCATGGCGGGCCGGACGCATCTGCAGCAGGCGTTGCCGGTCACGTTTGGGCTGAAATGCGCGGTCTGGGCGATGCCGTTCCTGGCCCATCTGGAGCGGCTGAAGCAGATCCGAGCGCGCGTGCAGATGGTGGAATTCGCCGGCGCGGCGGGCACGCTGGCCTCACTGGGTGACCAGGGGCTTGCGGTGATGGAGGCGCTGGCGGCGGAACTGGGGCTGGGCGCGCCGCTTGCCCCCTGGCATGTCTGCCGCGACGCGCTGGCCGAAACGGTCGGCTTCCTGGGCCTGGTGTCGGGCACGCTGGCGAAGATCGCCACCGACATCATCCTGCTGGCGCAGACCGAAGTGGGTGAGGTCGCCGAACCTTATGTCGCGGGCCGTGGCGCGTCGTCCACCATGCCGCAGAAGCGCAATCCGATTGCGTCGGAATACATCCTGGCCGCCTCGCGCATGGTGCAGGGGCTGGTGCCGGTGATGCTGGGCGCGATGGCGCAGGATCATGAGCGGGCGACCGGCCCGTGGCAGGCGGAGGCGCTGGCGTTGCCGCAGGCGTTTGTGCTGACGCATGGCGCGCTGCTGCACACGCGGGCCATTGCCGAGGGGATGGTGATCGATGCCGAGCGGATGCGGGCGAACCTGGGTGTCACTCATGGGTTGATCGTGTCGGAGGCGGTGATGATGGGGTTGGCGCCGGTCCTCGGGCGGGGTGAGGCGCATCATGTCGTCAAGCACGCCTGCGACGTCGCATTGACCCAGAAAATCCCGCTGGCCGATGCGCTGGAGCGGGATCCGGCGGTGTCCGAACGGCTCGACCGGGCGGCGATCGAGCGGCTGATCGACCCGGGGAATTATTTGGGCAGCACGCAAGGGTTCATCGACCGGGTTGTCGCTGCCGCGGGTCAGGCGGGCGGTTAGGCTCGTTTTGTTCACGGCGGTTAACCTTTTGTTAACCGCTGGCGCTTATGGTTTGCCCACTCGCGGCGGGGATGGCCCTGGCGGTGAAGTGTTTCGGCAATAGGCCGACATGTGCGTCCCTGGCCAGGATGCACCTGTTTGCTGGCTGGCAGAGTTGATCAATCCGTATTATAACACCTTCGGATTGGTGTTGCTGATGCGCGGGGCGCCTTTGGCGTGACCCCGGGCAGCGGCGACCAGACGCTGCCCCTGAATTGTCCACTCCAGGTAAAGGCCAGCCGATGGCGATCACCGAGAAAGAAAGTGCGTTCGTCAACCAGGATGCCGCGACGTACAGCCTGTCGCTGGCCTTTGCGGTCCCGGCGTCGGGCAGCAATCCGACGTACATGGTGCTTACGGTCCTCGATCGCGACGAATACACCGCCGGCGCCAGCGGCGCGACCGGCAGTCTGTCGGGCAACGGGCATACGCTGGGGCTTGGCGATGTCGGCGGTGATGGGCGCGGCACCGGGATCGTCTTCACCTATCAGGCTTCGACCGGCCGTTACTACAACGCGACTTATGGTTATTTGGATCAGATAACCTACCACAGTTCCGGCAGTTCCGGTGACGTGACCAACCTGTCGCTGTTCGGCACCAACAGCCTGAGCCTGGCCAACGCTTACGGCACCAACGCGTATGACATGATGCAGGTGGATGCCGCGGGATATCTGGGCAGCGCCACGTTCGTGACTCAGCCGCATTTCAGCGGCACCGTGCCGGCGCAGGCAACGCCGGATTCGATCGCGGCGGTGGCGGACGGCTTCGTTGGGCAGGCCTGGAACATGGATGGCTGCTGGGTGCTTGCCAGCAGTATTGCCGCGGACGCGGGCGCGTCGCTGCCGGTGCAAAGTACCTTGATCGGCCTGCCGGGGAAATCGAACGGCGAATGGATCGTCGCCTTCAACGGACCGGGCGGCGAGTCGGGCAACTGGGAAGCCATGGTGACGGCGGGTGAGATCGTGGTGATCGGCACGCCTGGTGGCGGGGGGCACATCACCACGTGCGTCTCGGGGTCCGGCAGTACCGCCTTGCTGGTGGACAACATCACCTATGTGAACGGCAGCGGCCAGATCCTGAATTCGGCGAATGACGGGTCCGGCAACGACGTGATCGTCGCGGCGGCGCACCCGGCGTCGCAGGAATGGGCGGGGGTTCAGGCATCCTCGGTCGTCATCTATGAACTCGATACGCCGATCGTCGCTGACAAGGTCACGTCGGACAGCGTGGCCTGCCTTGCGTCGGAAAGCCTGGGGCCGCTGTTCAGTGCCACCGATCCGGGTAACAGGACGATCACCACATGGCAGGTCTATGATTCGGCCGCCAGCGACAGGCTGGTGCTGAACGGTTCGGATTATGCGGATCATTCGGCGGCCTCGGCGCTGACCGCGACGTCGCTGGCGGCGATCACCCTGCTGGCCGGTTCTGTGGTCACCTCCGACGTGCTGGATGTCAGGGCGTATAATGGCAGCTATTGGGGTGATTGGACGACGCTGACCGTGGCGATCACGGCCGCGGCGTCGGTTCCGCCGGCGACACCCGAACCGCCGGTGGTGGCGGCACAGACCGCCAACCAGACCTAGCTGGGCGGGGAGGCGGTTCTGCTCGCGTTATCGGCCAGCACGTTCAGCGACCCGAAAGGTGAGAAGCTGACCTATACCGCGACATTGGCGAACGGCCAGTCGCTGCCCGGCTGGCTGCACTTCAATGCGGCCACCGAGACGTTCACCGGCACGGCGCCCGGGACGGCGCAGAATCTGAGCATCGCGGTGAAGGCGACGGATACCAGCGGGCTGTCGGTGACCGATGCATTCTCGGCCGTCGTCATCGGCGCGCCGGTGGTGACGGCGGCGATCCCGCGGCAGACATGGATGGAGGGTCAAACCGTCTCCCTGACCCTGCCGGCTAACACGTTCACCGATCCGCAGGGCGAGACGCTGACCTACACCGCCAGGCAGGCAAACGGTCAGGCACTGCCGAACTGGCTGAGCTTCGATGCGGCGACCGAGACGTTCAGCGGAACGGCGCCGGCGACCGCGCAGACCGTCGGCATCACGGTGACCGCGACCGATAGCAGCGGGCTTGCCGCGTCGGAGAGTTTCACCGCCGGCGTGCAGGCGCCGGTGGTGGCGGTGAAACCGGGCATTTCGGTCACCGCTCCGACGGCGAACCAGACATGGACCGACGGGGAAGCGGTCAATCTGGTGCTGCCGTCGAACACATTCACCGACGCGTTGGGTCTGAAGATGAGCTTCGCCGCTTATGAGATGTCGGGGCCGAACGTCACGTCGTGGCTGTATTTCAATCCGGCGACCGACGATATCTTCGGCACGGTGCCAGCGCGGTTCAGCGGTACAGTGCAGTTGGCGGTGATCGCGAGCGATGCCCAGCACATGTCCGCCATCGATTTGTTCAGCGTGACGTTCGCGGCAGCCAGCACGCATAGCGCATTCGCGATCGAGGCGACGCCTCCGGGGTTCGCCGCGGCCTTCTATCCGACCCAGCAGACAGGCCTGATGACGGCGGTGCATAGCTAGTGTTTTCAGTAGCCTGCTGATCCCAGAAGCCCGCCGCAAGATGCGACGAACTTCTGGGGCAGGACACTGGGGCCGGAATCGCTCAGCCCGCGAGCAGTGCCGCCGCCTTGGTGCTGACCATCGCCGCGGTGTCGTTCGGCTTGTAGATCGCCGAACCGATGCCGAAGCCGGCGGCACCGGCCGCGCGCCACGCGGCCATGTTGGATGCGTCGATCCCACCCACCGGCAGTACCATCGTTCCGGGGGGCAGCACCGCGCGCATCGCGCGGAGCATCGCAGGGCTGGCGCCCTCGGCGGGGAACAGCTTCAGCGCGTCGGCGCCGGCGGCCAGCATGGCGAACGCCTCGGCCGGGGTGAAGAAGCCTGGGACCGCCAGCAGGCCATGGTGTTTCGCCGCGCGCACCACGGCCGGATCGGCGTGCGGTGTCACGATCAGCCGTCCGCCGGCGGCGGCGATGTCGGCGACCTGTGCCTCGGTCATCACCGTGCCGGCGCCGATCAGCATGCGGTTGCCGAATTCGTGCGCCAGGGCGGCGATGCTGCGCAGGGGATCGGGGGAGTTCAGCGGTACCTCGACGATGGCGAAGCCGGCCGCTTCCAGCGCCGCGGTGACCGGGATGGCTTCGTCCGGGCGGATACCGCGCAGGATCGCCACCAGCGGGCAGCGGGCCAGGAAGCCGGTCAGTTCCACTGCGCGTGCTCCGCGACCAGGGCCAGGCCACGCGCCGCGGCTTCGCCGTCGTGGCGTTCGGCATAGCCGCCGCAGGCCGCGATGGTCCTGGCATACAGCGCGGTCAGATCCGGCGTGCCGATGACCTGCACCACGGCGCCGGCCGCCTGTGCCAGGGCGGCGCGCACCTCGTGGCCGATCAGGATGCCGGACAGGTAGGCGGGAGCGTCTGCCTCTGCCAGCCGATCGGCCAGGGCCAAGGCGCGCACGCCAAACAGATGGTGCAGCAGGCCGCCAGGGTCGGCGGACCGAGCGACTCCGGCGTCGAAGGCGGGGCCGTCGGCCGGACCGTCGCGCATCATGCGGCTGAGAATGGTGTGGCCGCGCAGGGCGCCGAAGGTTTCGCCGGTCATGTGGGTGGTGAAGCCGACGATGCGTCCGCCGCTGACGCGCACCCATTTGGAGTGGGTGCCGGGCAGGCAGGCGATGCCGCCGTCGCGCAGCAGCGGGGCGACGCCCAGGACCTGGGTTTCCTCGCCGCGCATCACCTCGGCGACGCCGGCTTCATCGTTGCCGGACAGGCCGGGAACCAGTTTCAACTGTGCCCAATCGAAGCCGATATCGACCAGCGCGGCGGCCAGTTCGGCGGGGCCGGCGGGGCAGGGCAGATAGGGTGCCTCGATCCATCCCTGGCGGCTGCCGATCATGCCGGACAGGATGACGCGGTCTTCGCCGGCGGCAAGCCACGGACCGATTTCCTCCCGCAGCGTGTCGCCGAAGCGTCCGTCGGGCACGTTCAGGATGCCCTTCGGCGCGGCCCGCCGGTCGCGGATGGTGCCGTCGCGCCCGACTCGGAATGCGCGGAAACTGGTGGTGCCCCAATCGATACCGATCATCGCGTTACCCTCCCGGCCTGGTCTCGGCGACAGCGTAACACTGGTTGACCCGGACAGGCACATTGCGCACATCGACGTGCTCATCTTTTTCCGGAGTCCCATCTCGATGGCGGAAGCCCTGACCGCGGACGGACTGCCGGCGCCGCATGGATTTTTCACGCGACGCGGCGGGGTTTCCAGCGGGCCGTTCAGCAGCCTGAACTGCAGCCTGTCCAGTCCGGACGATCCTGCCGCCGTGCTGGAAAACCGAGCCCGGGTCGCGCGATCGCTGGGGATCGATCCGGACGGGTTGCTGGGGCTGACCCAGGTGCATGGGAATCGTGTCGTCACCGCGACCGAAGCCTGGGCCGCGGGGCAGGGCGAGAAGGCTGACGCCTTGGTCACTGACCGGCCGAACCTGGCACTGGGTATCGTCACCGCCGATTGCACGCCGGTGCTGTTCGCGGATGCCGGCGGACGCATCGTCGGCGCGGCGCATGCCGGCTGGCGCGGCGCGGTGGGTGGCGTGCTGGAGGCCACGGTTACCGCGATGGTCGCGCTGGGTGCGTCCCCGGCCGGCATCACCGCCGCCGTCGGGCCGTGCATCGCACAGGTATCCTATGAGGTCGGCGCCGATCTGCGCGATGCCGTACTGACCCGATCGGCCGGGGACTCGGCGTTTTTCGTGCCGGGCGAGCGGGAGGGACACTGGCAGTTCGACCTGGCCGGCTATTGCGCCGCTCGTTTGGCCGAGGCCGGGGTCGGCCACGTCATTGTGACCGGCTTCGATACCCTGGCCGACACGGACCGCTTTTTCAGCCACCGCC
The DNA here is from genome assembly GCA_036272115.1 of Rhodopila sp. Classification (GTDB taxonomy): domain Bacteria; phylum Pseudomonadota; class Alphaproteobacteria; order Acetobacterales; family Acetobacteraceae; genus Rhodopila. The sequence continues at coordinate 6,929 of DATAZJ010000439.1, forward strand.
GCCGGACTCTGGCCCATGCGCGCGGCCAGACAGGCGACAGGCCAGAGCCGATCGGACACCAGATCTCGGTGATCCGGCCGGCATGATGGCGCCGGTTCCGCGGAGCCAGCCGGGTCGGCGTGCGGCGAATCCCCCTTTCGGTGCCTTGCCGCATCTGCTTGAAACTGCCGCATGATCGCTCGTCTCGGCCGCCTGGCCCTGCTTCTGTGTCTGTCCCTGGCCGCTTGCGGTGACCTGCCGGAACCTTTCCTCGGTAATCCTGGGGCCACCGCCCGCCGGTTGGCGCAGCCGCTGACACCTGTACTGGCGATCCCGCCCGGGACCGATACGCTGCTGTCGGACGCCGCCAACCAGGAACTGGCGAAGCAGGTTGCCGCCGCGCTGGTGGCGACCGAGGTGCCGGCGATCGTGCGGGCGCCGGAGAAAACCGATTGGCGGGTGATCACGAAAGCGGTGCAGGTGGGCAACACGATCCGGCCGGTGTTCAGCGTGCAGGACCCGAAGGGCAAGGAAGAGGGCAACGCGGAGGGCGAAAAAGTATCCCTGAAGGCGTGGGCCAATGCTGATCCGGCGCTGTTGCAGCAGATCGCCGCCGAGGCCGGGCCGCGGATCGGGGCGGTGCTGACCAGCATCCGGATCGCGCATGACAAGGCCAATCCCAACAGCCTGTACAACCGGCCGGCCAAGGTGCTGGTCGCCGACGTCACCGGCGCCCCGGGTAATGGCGATGATGCGCTGACCCGGCAGATGCGGGCCCGGCTCGCGGTGCTTGGGCCGGTGGTGCTGACCACGCCGACCGGGGCGGATTTCGTGGTCCACGGCCAGGTGAAGGTGGTGCCGATCCCCAAGGGGAAGGAACGGGTGGAAATCCAGTGGATCGTGTCAACCGCATCAGGCGATGAACGCGGCCGGGTGGTGCAATTGAACGAGATTCCGGCCGGGACGCTGGATCATTATTGGGGCGACGTCGCGGTGGTGGTTGCCTCGGAGGCATCCGGTGGTGTGAACGACGTCATCCTGCGCCAATCCGGACATGATCCGAATGCCGCCAGGGCGCGTGCGGGCACGCCGAATACGAAGGGGCCTGACGCGGCAAAACCGGATGCGGCAAAGCCGGCCGAAGCCGGAAAGGCCGGCAGTTAGGCCGGTCTCAGGCGGGCGGCGTTTCGGTCAGCACCTTTTCCACCATGCTCATCAGGCTGCCGAGCGAGAATGGCTTGAGGAGAAATGGCCGGGGCGGGTCGGAGAGCCGTTGCGCGCGTCCGGGATCGCCGGACATCAGGATGACGGCCGAACCGCGCTGATCGGCCTCGGGGAGCAGGTCGTCGCCGATGCCGCCGGGCAGCGTGCAATCGAGCAGCATCAGCCGGATACCGCCAAGCCGAAGCCGGTCCATCGCGGCGCCGGCGGTCTCCACGACGGTGGTGGCATAGGTGTCATCCAGCGCCGCGACGATGATTTCCGACACCAACGGGTCGTCCTCGACAACCAGGATATGTTCGGTTTCGGCCATGTCACCACTCCGATAAAAGTCGGTGCAAGGTTGTACAAGATTGGCGTGGATGTGAATGTACCTGGTTGTGAAAGATCCGGTCCCGCCGACCGGTGGCGGGCGGCGGGCCGTGTTATTCCGCGGGCTGTGTTATTCCGGTCAGGCTCGGACGTCCTCACCCAGGGCGGTTTCGTAAACACGGATGACCGATGCCGAATCGGATGACCCGAGGCCCATGCCGCGCGCCATCCGCATCAGGTTCATGACCTGCGGGGCGATCATGCCGGGGACGCCGAGTTCGTCCGCCATCTCCAACGCCAGGCGCAGGTCCTTGTGGGCGAGATCGAGGGCGAAGGTGGGCTTGAAGTCGCCGGCGAGCGACTTGGTCGACATGCTGGCGTAACCGCTGGACATGCCGCTGGCGTTGCGGATCACCGCGTCCAGTTTCTTCAGGTCGATCCCTGAGCGCTTGCCGATCATCAGCGCCTCGGCGGCGGCGGCGGAATTGCAGAATGCCAGCATGTTGTTGATCAGCTTGGCGGTGGAGCCGTAGCCGATTTCACCCACATGGACGACCTCGCCGCTGAAGGATTTCAGCAACGGCAGGTTCTGTTCCACCACTTTGTCGTCGCCGCCGACCATGATGACGATGGTGCCGTCGGTGGCGCGGGCGGTGCCGCCGGAGACCGGGGCTTCCAGCATGGCGATGCCCTTGGCCTGCATGCCGGCGGCGACCCGCTTGGCGGTGGCGGGGGAATTGGTGGACAGGTCGATGAACACCGAACCGGGCTTGGCGTTTTCGGCGATGCCGCCGGCGCCGAGGGTGACTTCCTCGACGATGCGCGGGATGGGCAGGGAGGTGATCACCACGTCGCAGCGCGATGCCACGTCCGCCACTGAACTGGCAGAGGAGGCACCGAGGTCGGTGCAGGCCTTCACCGCGTCGGGGCTGAGATCGAAGACGATGACCTCATGGTTGGTGTTGCGGATGATGTTGCGGCACATCGGGCCACCCATGTTGCCCACGCCGATGAAGCCAACTTTCATGTCTCGGTTTCCCCTGGTTTCGCCGGATCGCCCGGCGTCAGGGACAGCATGGCGGAACTTGGCGGGCCTGTCAGGGGGCAGGGATCGTGAGGCTGCCTGATTTGTAAGCCGGCAGTGAAGCAAGCAGTACAACAGTATAGAAAAGGGGAGTCCCATAGCAACGAAGCGGAAGTTCTGCACGTCTTCCGTCGAGTTTGGTGGAAAGCGAGCTTACCGCGGAAGAATACGGAGCGCTCGTCGGAGCGCCATGGTATGGAGCAGTCGAGGCAGCAGTAGAATTGCCGAAGGCGGTTCCTGGCCTCGGGGGAAGGATGCCGATGCCCGCCACCACAGATGTCCAGCCGTTTCCAGCGGGCTTTGCAGTTCAGAACGTCAATACGAATGGCACGACCCTGTCTGTAAGGATCGGCGGCCAGGGACCAGCCGTTGTCCTGCTCCACGGGTATGGTGAGACCGGCGATATGTGGGTGCCGCTCGCGACGGAACTCGCCCGCGACCATACCGTGGTTGTCCCCGATCTGCGTGGGATGGGCCTGTCCGCTCGTCCCGCAGGCGGGTATGACAAAAAGACCCAGGGCCAGGACATTGCCGGCTTGCTCGACGTGCTCGGGATCGAGCGCACGGATCTCGTGACGCACGACATCGGCAACATGGTGGGCTACGCATTCACCGCACAATATCCCGGCCGTATCATCCGCTTCGCCCTCATGGACGCGCCGTTGCCGGGAATCGGGCCGTGGGAGGAGGTGCTCAAGAGCCCGCTGCTATGGCATTTCCGCTTCGGCGGCCCTGATATGGAGCGGCTGGTTTCCGGGCGCGAACGCATCTACCTGGATCGCTTTTGGAACGAGTTTTCTGCGGATCCCAAGTCCTTTGGCGAGGCGTCGCGCGAACATTATGCCAGGTTGTACGCGCAGCCGGGC
>DATAZJ010000440.1:0-1627 GCA_036272115.1 Rhodopila sp.
GGTGGCGACACTGCTGGCCGCCGCGCGGCACGGCGTGAAACGGTTCGTCTATCCCAGTTCCGGGGCGGTTTATGGGGCCTCGGCGGCGACGGTCGACCTGATGGATGAGGACACGCTGCGCCCGGCCCCGGTGAACCTGTATGGGCTGACGAAATTCGCCGCGGAATCGATCCTGCCCCGCATTGCCGAAACGCAAGGGGTGGCGCTGACGGTCGCGCGTCTTGGGGTCGTGTATGGACCCTGGGAATATGCCACCGGCGTGCGGGATACGTTGTCGCCGATGTTGCAGACGCTGGATCTGGCGGCGGCGGGGACCGAGGCGGTGCTGGGGCCGCCGTGGCGCGGCGACTACACGTTGTCGCGCGACATCGCCGCCGGCCTGGTGACACTGGCGGAGATGCCGTCGACACCTCGGACGATCTACAATCTGGCCACCGGGCGGGCCACCACAGCCGAGGATTGGTGCCGCGTGCTGGCGGCCCGTCTACCCGGTTTCCGGTGGCGCCGCGCGGGCGATGGCGAAGCGTGGAATGTCGAGAGCCACACCGGCTACGACCGGGGCGCGATGGATATCGGCAAGATCGTCGCGGATACCTCGTATCGGCCTGCGTTCGATCTGGAGCGGGCGGCTGCGCATCTGCTGGCGTGGCGGATTTAATACCAGCCGCCGAAGGAATGATACCGATCGCCCTTGGTGTTGACCCATCGGCACCGCCGAGCAACCGTCATGGCGAGCGCAGGCTTCTCGCCATCCATGCCTTTGTTTCCGCTCGTAAAAGGCGTGGATACCGGCATGCGCCGGCATGACGGACGGGGTCAACCGAAGAGTCTGCATCAATGCCGGTTGGTATGACACACTGAAATCGGCTTCTCAGCGTCATGGTGGGCGAAGGCCGCCATCTATGTCTTTGGTTGGAAAGGCAAAAGGCGTGGATGCCGACCTTCGTCGGCATGACGAGGCGTGGATGCCGGTCTGCGTCGGCATGACGAGGCGTGGATGCCGATCTGCGTCGGCATGACGGATGGGGCCGACCGAGGGGTCAGCTATCGTGTCGGCCGGTATTATCGCAACGGTTCGTGCGCCGTCTCCCGCAACCCCGCGATCGTTATGAAACTGATCGCCGCTGCCGCCATGACATAGGCTGTGGGCGCCATTTTCGATCCCGTCGCATTGATCAGCCATTGCGAGATGAACGGCGCGAAGCCACCGAATATGGCAACCGCCAGCGCATAGGACGACGACATCCAGGTGGAGCGGCCGCGCGTCGGAAAAATCTCGGCAATCGCCGCCGGTCCGGGACCGGAGAACAAGGAAATCGAAGCGGCAAAAATAATCTGGATCAGGACGACACTGGCAAAGCCATATCCCCGTGTCAGCACATAGAACGCCGGGATCGGAATGACGAAGCACAGCGCACACGAAGCCAGCAGCAATTTCTTGCGTCCGATCCGATCCGACAGCGCACCCATCAGCGGAACCAGCACCACCAGCACCAGCAAACTCGCCGTCGACGCCCACAGCGATTGCGCCGCGGTCAGATGCAACTGCGTTCGTGTATACGTCGGCATATACGTCAGGAACACGTAGAACGACACCGTCCACAGGATGGTGAAGCCGAACGCCTGC
>DATAZJ010000441.1:0-12490 GCA_036272115.1 Rhodopila sp.
AGGTATTCTTCCCACTCGGCGGCGGTGCGGGTCAACATGATCTCGGCGAGGGTGCGTTCCTCGCGGGCGTGGTCGGCGTCGCGTTCATCGTTGGTGCGCTTGATCAGGTCGGGCCGTTCCAGCACCGTCCATAGCCGTTTCTGCTGCCGCAGGTTGGAGGCACCAATCATCAGTGTGCCGTCGGCGGTCTTGTAGGCCATGGAAGTGGCGTGCGGCATGCGGTTGCCGGACGGTTTCGGATGTTTGCCGTTGCGTAGATAGCCGGTGACATGACTCGCCATCAGGATCATCGCGACGTCCAGCATCGCCATGTCGACGCGCTGACCCTGGCCGGTGCGTTCCCGCTGGAACAGCGCGGCGGACAAGGCGTAGGCGCCCATCGTGCCGGTGGCGTAATCGATCGCCGGGGCGCCGATCTTGATGGGGTTGACCTCCGGCGTGCCGGTCATCGCCATGATGCCGGAGGTGGACTGGATGACGTGATCATACGCCGTACGGACACGCTTCGGACCGCCCTGGCCGAACGCGGAAAACGACGCGTAGATCAGCTTCGGATTGATTTTGCGGAGATCTTCGTAGCCGAGACCCAGGGCCTCGAACGCGCCGGGCCGGTAGTTCTCCACCAGCACATCGGCCGTCGCCACCAGCTTCTTCAAAATTTCGCGTCCCTGCTCGGTTTTCAGGTTCAGGGTGATGGCGCGCTTGTTCGATCCCTGGGTGAGGAACCCGGTGCCCATGCCGGCGTGGTTCAAATCGTTGTCACTGCCGGAATCACGGCTTTGGTCGGGGTCGTTGGGATCCTCGACCTTGATGACGTCGGCACCCATGAGGCCGAGTTGGTAGGCGGCGAAGGGGCCGGCGAGGACGTGGGTGATGTCGATAATGCGGATGCCTTCGAATGGACGAGCCATCGCTATCCTCCTGTGTTTTCCGGACGGTGCGACGAAGGTCGGGGGGCGTCAACCGGCGATGCGGATCACTACCTTGCCGAGGTGCGTCTGGCTGGTCTGATGGCGGTAGGCATCGGCGGCGTGCTCGAATGGGAACACCCGATCGACGACCGGCTCGATCCGGTGGGCGGTGATCGCTCGGTTCATCGCCTCGAACATCTGGCGGGAGCCGACATAGATGCCGCGCATGATCAGACCCTTTCGCATCGCGGTGACGGGATTGATCTCGCCGCCGATGGTCAGGGCGCCGATCATGCCGATTTCGCCGCCCTGGCGGGTGGCGAGGATGGAGCGGGACAATGTGCCCGGTCCACCGACTTCCACCACGCGGGCGACACCGCCGCCGGTCAGCGCGACGACCTGGTCCTGCCATTCCGGATGCTGGCGGTAGTTGATCAGGTGGGTGGCACCAAGGCGTTGCATCCGTTGCAGTTTGTCGTCGGATGACGATGTGGCGACGACCGTCAATCCCGCCGCGACGGCAAGCTGCAAGGCGAAGACGGACACACCGCCAGTGCCGAGAACCAGCACGCTGTCGCCGGGATACAGCGTTTGGCCAGCGAACAGCGCGTTCCAGGCGGTGACGCCGGCACAGGGCAGGGTGGCACCCTGTTCGTAGGACAGGTGCGCGGGCAGATGGACAAGGCCGGTCTGGTCGAACAGGCGGTATTCCGACAGGACTCCGTCGATGGCGCCGCCCATCGAGCTGGCGGCGTCGTCGGGGCCGATGGGACCGCCGATCCAGCTTTGCATGAAGCATCCGGCGACCCGGTCGTTGGGTTTGACTCGGGTTACCTCCGGTCCAACCGAGACCACTTCGCCGGCGCCATCCGATAGCGGAATGAGATTTGCCGGCGGGGCGCCTCGGGCGGCTCGGCCGTTCACGATCATCAGGTCGCGGTAGTTCAGGGAAGCGGCATGCATCCGCACCAGGGCCTGGCCTCGGCCGGGTTGTGGAATGTCCGCCTCGGCCTGGGTTAGCGAGTCGATGCCGGTGGCCTGGGGAAGCCGATACAGCCGCATGGATCAGGCCCTTCGCACGACCGGGGACGGGATGCTTTCGATCATGACGTTGATCACCGCCGGCTTGCCGCTGGCCAGGGACCGTTCGATGGCGCCGTGCAACTCGGTTGCGTCGGTTACCAGTTCGCCATGGCCGCCGAGGGCGGTGGCGACCAGGTCGTAGCGCGTGGCGTTCAGTTCGCAGCCATGCGTGCGGTTGGGGCCGTAGTCACGGACCTGCAGGTTGTACTCGGCGTTCCAGCGGCAGTCGGTGCCGACGACGGCGACGTAGGGCAGGTTCAACCGCACGGCCGTTTCGATCTCCGACATATGAAACCCAAACGTGCCGTCGCCGAGCACCGCGAAGACCGGCGCGGACTTCTCGACCACGCGGGCGCCGGAGGCCATCGGCAGGGAGGATCCGATCGATCCGGTCACGCCATTGATCATGCGCCGTTCGTTGCGGAGGAGGCTTTGACCCCATTGGGCGAATTCGCCGCCGTCGCAGATCAGGACGCTGCCGGGATCACGGTCCAGGAACGGTTGCAGTGTCCGGAAGACCTGGGCCGGGTGCAGCATGCCCTGAGTTTTTGAGGCCAGGTCTGCCCAGGCGGCCGGGCGGTCATCGAAGGCCGATCGAACCTCGGAAAGCCAAGCGGGATCGCGGGGACGGCCCCGGGCGATGAGTGCCTCCGCGGCCGGATAAGTATCGGCTACGCAACCAAATGCCAGTCCGCGGGACCGAGCGGCTCGGCCTAGGATGGCGCCGTCCGGATCGATGGAAATGAAACGACAATCCGCGGCGAACGGAGCGCCACCAAATTTCAAGGTAAAATCCAGGGCTTTTCCCAGCAGAAGCACCATGTCGGCACGCTTCGCGACTTCGGCGTAGGCGCCCAGGCTCGCGTCGTTAAAGGCGCGCGGGCCTTCGCTGAGGCAGGCGGGGATGGTCAGGGCGGACTCGATGCGGCGCAGCAGGTCTCGGCCCTTGGCGGTGGCCAGGACGGGCGCTCCGATGATCAGCGGGCGGCTGGCCGTCGCCAACAGCGCCAGCACGGCGTCGGCCGTGGTGTTGTCCAGGGGGATTGCGGGTGCGGCGAAATCGGCTTCGGTTGGCCAGACCACGGCATCTTCCGGCACCGTGGCGTCCAGCACGTCGGATGGCAGGCTGAGATGCACCGGTCCGGGACGGCCCGATGTGGCTAGGCGGATCGCCTTGGCGACGTCCATCCCGACGGTGGCGGTATTCGTGGCCATCCAGGCGGCTTTGCAGACGGGCGCGGCCATTTCGACCTGCCGCAGTTCCTGGAAGCCGCCTCGGCCGAGCTGATCGGTCTCGGTGTGGCCTGACATCAAGACCATCGGGGTTTCCTGGCCGAGGGCGGTGAACAGCGCGCCGACGGCATTGGCGTGTCCCGGGCCACCGGTGACCCAGGCGATGCCGGGGCGTCCGGTCAAACGTCCATACGCATCGGCCATATGGACGGTCGCGGCTTCATGCCGGACATGCATCAGCGACAGTTTCGTTTCGATTGCGGCGTCGAACAGCGACATGATGTGATTGCCCGACAGCGTGAAGATGTCGGTATGGCCGGCGCGTTCGAGCGTGCGCACAACGATGTCGGCGCCGCGGAGAGTGGATGGCATGCGGTGGTCCCTTACTCGATCGTCATCGTCCGGCGCGTCGGAAAACCACCGGAGGCGTTCGTGCGTGGATGACCGGGACGCACCCGGTCATGACGATCAACGCACGAACACACTCCTGGCGTTCGGTAGAGCGTTAGATCGGGTCCCACGCGTAGACGTCACGGGTCCGTTCCAGCGGCGTGAAGCTGTTCTTCACGGCGGGCAGCCAATGTTCGGCAAGCTTCTCCGGCGTCCAGCCGTCCGGACGCGCCATGATGCGGATCGGGCGGGGCTGGTTGTACAGATAGACCTCATTACCACGGACGCCGAAGATCTGGCCGGACACGCCGGACGCGGCATCGGTGCCGAGGAAGGCGATCAACTGTGCAATGTGGTCCGGCCGGGTCTTGGCGGCACGGGCCTGAAGCTGTTCCTCGGTCTGGCCGGGCACGGTTTCGATCATGCGGCTGAACGCATGCGGCCCGATGCAGTTCGAACGCACGTTGTATCGTTGCATATCCATCGCGATGTTGCGCGACAGGCCGGCAATGCCCATTTTCGCGGCCCCGTAGTTCACCTGGCCGACGCTGCCGATCAGGCCGGAGGTCGAGGTGATATGGGTGTAATTGCCGCTCTCCTGCTTGCGGAAATGCGGAATGGCGGCGCGCGAGACGTAGAAGGCCCCATACAGGTGGACCTTGATGACGGCGTCCCATTCCTCGATCGACATGTAGTGGAACATGCGGTCGCGCAGGATGCCGGCGTTGTTCACGACGATGTCGATGCGGCCGAAATGGTCGATGGCGTCCTGCACCATGCGCTGGGCGTCTTCCCAACTGGCGACGCTGCCACTGTTGGCGACGGCCATGCCCTTGCCGTGGGTCTGCTCGATTTCGGCCACCACGCGCTGTGCGGGGCCGGCGTCCTGGCCCTCACCCGTCACGGTCGCGCCGATGTCGTTGACCACGACCTTGCCGCCGTTCGCGGCGATGGCGATGGCTGTCGCTCGCCCGATTCCGCCGCCAGCCCCCGTGACAACGGCGACTTTTCCATCAAGCATACCCATTTGTTTCCTCCTTCAATGTGGAACGCCGCATTGTGCGACGAAGCGAAATCCGTGTCACCATCGGGCCAGGACATCGGGCCAGGAGGAGCCATCATGGAATTGGGATTCTTGGGACTGGGCCAGATGGGATCGGCGATAGCCGAACGGCTGCAGGATGCGGGGGCGATGCTGCATGTGTTCGATCCGAACAAGGCGGCACTTGCACCTTTCGTTGCCAAGGGGGCTTGGGCGCATGCTTCGCCGACGGGGGTGGCCGACGCTGCGCGCATCGTTTTCGCCTGCCTGCCCAGCGGCGCGATTTGTGAAGCCGTGGCGCGCGACGTAGCCGCCGGCAGCGCCGTCCGCATCTACGTGGAAATGTCCACCATCGGCGGCCCCGCCCAGGCCAGGGTTCAGGCGATCGTGGAAGCCAAAGGCATCACACTGGTGGACTGCCCGATCAGCGGCGGACCAAAAGGCGCCAGGGCCGGGACGTTGACCGTGATCCTCGCCGGCCCGCCGGACGCTCGGGCGGAAATCCGCCCCTGGCTTGAACGCGTCGGCAAGAGCCTTTTCGAGGTCGGCGACAAGCCGGGCCAGGCGCAGTTGATGAAGCTGGTCAACAACCTGGTGAATGCCGCCAATATGGCAACCGCATTCGAGGCCTTGGTGCTGGGCGCGAAGGGCGGGCTCGACCCGGATCAGATGGTGAATGTGCTGAATGTCTCGACCGGACAGAACAGCGCGACGTTGACGAAGGTGCCGAAAGCGGTGCTGACCGGGTCGTTCGACTACGGGTCCAGCCTGACGATCATGCTGAAGGACGTCATGCTCGGACTGAAGGAGGCCGAGGCGCTGGGCGTGCCGATGTGGGTACACGGTACGGTGGGCCAATTGTGGCGCTTCGCCGAACAGCAGGGGCTCGGGCCGGCGGATTTCACCTCAATGATCAAGGTGCTGGAGGGTTGGGCCGGGGTGGAGGTGCGGAGTCGCTAGTGTCCCGAATCTGAAGTTCGCCACAGTGGGCGAACCTCAGATTCGAAACACTATCTCTTTGTTTTCAGTGGCTTGTTGGTCCCGGAAGCCTGCCGCAGGATGCGACGAACGTCTGGGGGACACTAGACAATCGGCCCACGAGCATTCAGCGCGTCCTTGTCGAACCCGGCGATCCGCTTGTAGCCGGTGGCGGTGCCTTCCAGCTCGGCCGGTGTCAGAACGTCCTCGATCCGGACAAACCCATCCGGAGCGCGCTGTTCAACCAACTGCATCACCTGTTCCGGCCCGTTTCCCCGGTTCGCCGTCACGATTTTCCCGGTAGCCGGCCGCCGTTCGGCTTCGTAGGCCAACAGCGCGTCCGGCACCGGTCCGGCCCGCCGTATTTCGCGTGCCAGCACCCGGGCATCCAGGATGCCCTGCGACGCGCCGTTCGACCCGATCGGGTACATGGGATGGGCGGCATCCCCCAACAGGGTCACCCGCCCAAACGTCCAGCGATCGAGCGGATCGCGATCCACCATCGGGTATTCGAAGCATCGATCGGCCGCCTGAATCACCGCCGGGACGTCCAGCCAGTCGAACCGCCATCCGGCGAACTGCGGCAGGAAATCATCCAGGTTGCCGGGTCGGTTCCAATCTTCCCGCCGCCAGGAATCATCCGGCCGGAACTTCCGTTCGGCGATCCAGTTGATCTCCGCCTCACCCTGATCCGACGCGGTACGGGAAATCGGGTAGGCAACGAACTTCTGGAACTCATGCCCCGCCATGATCATCGAACGCCCGGTCAGGAAGGGTCGGGCGCGTGTGGTGCCGCGCCACAGGATGGCGCCGTTCCAGATCGGCGGCCCCTCCTGCGGGTAGAGCGTCTGCCGCACGGCGGAGTGGATGCCGTCGGCCGCGATCAGCAGGTCGCCCTCGGCATCCGGCAGTGCGACATTGCTGCGCCGGTCGACGAACCGGGCGCGCACACCGCCGCCAGTCTCCTGCCAACCGGTCAGATGATGGCCGGTCAGAACCCGATCGGCCCCGAGCCGTGCCCGGACGGCTTGCAGCAGGATCAGTTGCAGTTGGCCCCGGTGGATGGAGAATTGCGGCCAGTGGTAGCCTGCGTCGAGCCCGCGGGGTTCCGACCAGATGCGCTGGCCATGCTTGTTATAGTACGCCAATTCGGCGGTCGGGATGGCGGTTTCCGCCAGGACGTCCCGTAGACCCAGATCGGACAGTTCGCGCACCGCGTGCGGCAGCAGATTGATGCCTACCCCGAGTGGCTGCGGCGAGGCGACGCTTTCGAACACGCGGCAATCGACGCCGATCTGATGCAGGCTGAGTGCGGCTGTCAGCCCGGCAATGCCACCGCCGGCAATCAGGATGGTCATTTTGATCGGCCCATTCGTTACGGCCGCCCATCCTAGCACGAACCGAGCGATCCGCGAGGCCGGGTGTTCGGGGCAGGGTAAGCCCAGAAGATAATCAAGCGATGCTGACGGACTGCTCTTTATGATTAGAAAATAACCATAAACTGAGGAAAAGCGATTATTTGATCGATAATTAGCCATGCTGCATTGCAGCGGAAGCCAGTTCGCTGTATCACCTGCCGATGATCCCCAACGCGAACTGAGGATACGGATGTCATGACATCATCCACGAAAAGGCCGCGCCCGAAAGGCGTCTCACGCAGGGCTGTGCTGGCTGGTTTGGGGGCCGCGGTGGGGTCCGGGGCGGTTACCGGGTTCCCGACCATCTGGGCGCAGAACATCAAGGAAGTCGTCCTGCATCACGCGGGACCGCCGGTCACTGCAATCCCGGCCATTGCCGCGCAGGCAACCAAGGATCTCGGGTTCACGGTGCAGATGCAGGCGTCTGAAAACGCCGATCTGCTGAATCGCTTTCTCTCGCAGGCCAGCGCCATCGATTGCGCTGATGTCGCGCTGACCAACCAGCGCTACCTGATCGGCCGCAACGTCCTCCAGGGCATCCCCGTCGGAAAATTCAAATACTGGGATCAGACCCTGCCGCTGTTCACCAAGGGCGAATATCCGGACGGCCGCAAAATCGTCCAGCAGGGCATCACGCCCAACATGGTGCTGTATGCCACCGACGCCACCGGCCAGAAGGTCACCAAAGGTGGCACGGCATCCGACTTCGTCACCGGCATCCCCACCGTCACCAACGGCGACACGCTGGGCATCCGTCCCGACCTCGTCGGCCGCAAGGTCGATAGCTGGGCCGATGTCCTCAGCCCCGACTTCAAGGGCAAGGCGGCGATCCAGGACAATCCCACCATTGGCATCATCGACATCGCGATGGCGATGGAAGCCCGAGGGGATATCAAGTACGGCGACAAAGGTAACATGACCAAGCCGGAGATCGATAAAACCATCGATACGATGCTGGCGACCAAGCGCGCCGGCCAGTTCCGAGCATTCTGGTCGTCGTTCGATCAGTCGGTGAACCTGATGGCCTCGGGTGAGGTGGTGATCCAGTCGATGTGGTCCCCCGCTGTCGCCGCCGTCCGCTCTCGCGGTATCCCCTGCACGTTCCAACCGCTGAAGGAAGGCTATCGCGGCTGGGGCTACACGCTGGGCGTCATGAAGCATGTCGACGGGCTGAAACTCGATTGCTTCCACGAATACATGAACTGGTACGCCGCGGGCTTCCCCGGGTCCTTCATCGCCCGTGAAGGCTACTACTCCGCGCAGCCGGACACCGCCCGCAAATACCTCACCCCGGCTGAGGCCGCCTACTGGTTCGACGGCAAGCCCGCCCAGACCGACATCTTAAGCCCGTTCGGCAAAATCATGGAGAAAGCCGGCAACGTGCGCGACGGCGGGTCGCTGTGGCAGCGTCTGGGCAACATCGCGGTGTGGAATTCGGTGATGGACGAAGACCGCTACCTGACCCGTCGGTGGAACGAATTCATTACGTCCTGAACGGGAGCGACCGTCATGCAGCTTGGTGTTTTCATCCCGATCGGCAACAACGGCTGGCTGATCTCCACAACGTCGCCGCAATACAAGCCTAGCTATGACCTGAACAAGACAATCGTGGACAAGGCGGAGGCCTTTGGTTTCGATTTCGCGCTGTCGATGATCAAGCTGCATGGCTTCGGCGGGCCGTCACAGTTCTGGGACTATAACCTGGAATCGTTCACGCTGATGGCCGGCCTGGCGGCGACCACCACGAAGATCAAGTTGTTCGCCACCTGCGCGGTTCTGACCATGCCGCCGCCGATCGCGGCTCGGATGGCGGTGACGATCGATTCGATTTCGCACGGACGATTCGGGGTGAACATCATCTCCGGCTGGCAGCGGCGCGAATATACCCAGATGGGCATCTGGCCAGGCGCGGAACACTACAAGCGTCGCTACGAATATTGCGCCGAATATGTCTCCGTAATGAATGAACTTTGGGCGACGGGACGGTCGGACTTCAAGGGTGACTTCTTCCAAATGGACGATTGCCGTTGCCTGCCGACACCGACAGCGAAAATTCCCATCATCTGTGCCGCGCAGAGCGACGCCGGCACCAAGTTCGCCGCGCAATATGCGGATTACAATTTCTGCGCCAGCTTCGGCTACAACGCCCCCACCGCGGTCGCCCCCAGCGTCGCTCGGCTTGTCGCCGCCACGCAGGAAACCGGACGGCACTGCGGCGCGCTGATCCTCACCATGATCATCGCCGATGAAACAGACGAAGCCGCCAACGCCAAGTGGGAGCATTACAAAGCCGGGACCGATCAGGAGGCGCTGGCCTACCGTGACGAACAGGCGCAGGACGATCCCAGCACCGACATCTACGCGCAGCCGAACCGCCGCCGGCTGCTGGGCACCAACAAATTGCCGACCAACCAGGGTGTGCTGGTCGGGTCCTATGCCTCGGTGGCGCGTATGCTCGACGAACTCGCGGCGGTCCCCGGTGTGCAGGGCGTGATGATGACCTTCGACGATTTCGTCATCGGCATGGAGCAGTTCGGCACCCGCATCATGCCGCTCATGCGGTCCCGCAACGAGATTAAAATAGCCGCATGAGCAGCAGCAACCTGACCTCGATCCTGCCGGTCTCATTGCGCAGCCGGTTGGCCGCGGCGTCGGGACAACGGCGATCGACCCGCTTGCCGCCCTGGCTGGTGTCGTGGCTGCAGGTCGGACCGCTGGCACTTATCCTGATCGTCCTGTTCGCATTGCCGACGATCCTGTTCCTTGTCGTCAGCTTCTACGACTACGACCGTGTCGGGATCTATCCGGCGTTCCTGCTGGACAATTACCGGGAGCTGCTGACGACTCCCGCGACGTGGCGGGTCTATGTCAGTTCGCTGCGTTTCGCCTTCATCGTCTGGGCGATCACGCTGTTCCTGGGCTTCAACATCGCCTATTTCCTGATCTTCCATATCCGCAGCAAAATCACCCGGACCGTGCTGTTCCTGCTGTGTGCGATCCCGTTCTGGACATCGGGGATCATCCGCACGATCGCCTGGATCCCGTTCCTTGGACGCAACGGAGCATTCAACCAGATCCTGATGGGGCTGGGACTGACATCGCAGCCGCTGTCGTTCCTGCTGTTCTCCGACTTTGCCGTTATCGTCACCTACGTCCATCTGTTCACGCTGCTGATGGTCGGGCCGATCGCCAATTCATTATCAAAAATCGATCCGGCGCTGCTGGAGGCCGCGGTCGATGCCGGCGCCAGCCGTTGGCGCACCATGGTCGATGTCGTCATTCCGCTGTCCAAGACCGGCATCGTCCTGGGATCGATCCTGGTGTTCACCCAGGTCATGGGCGACTACTTCGTCGTCCGGCAAATGAGCGGCGGGCAAAGCGCGTCCATCGTATCCATGCTGTCCACCCAGATCCAGGCGATGGAATATCCACCCGCCGCGGCCAACGCGGTGGTGCTGGTGATCTTCGTCGCCATCCTGGTCGCCGCAATGATGAAGATCGTCGACGTGCGCAAGGAACTGGTGAAATGACCGCCCGCATCAGCGACAAGCGCCCCTGGACCTTCTACGCCCTGGCGACGTTGTTCGGCGCGTTCCTGCTGTTTCTCTACGGACCGATGTTCGTCATCTATGTGCTGTCGTTCCAAGGCCCCAACGGAGGCGTGACCTTTCCGATGGTCGGCACCTCGCTGGTGTGGTTCCGGGAGGTGTTCGAGAAAGGCCAGATGGCGAACCTGCCGGTGGCGTTCGAACGCTCACTGTCGCTGGCGATGGTGGTCAGCATCCTCACCGTCGTATTCTCGGTCGCCGCCGGCCTGGGGTTTCGCCGGCGCTTTCCCGGATCGGGGGTGCTGTTCTATCTCGCGGTCGCCAGCCTGGTGATGCCCAGCCTGCTGGTGGGTTTCGGAATCGGTCTCGGATTCCAGTTCCTGGGATGGCAGCCCAGCCTGTTCACCTCGGCTCTGGGCGCGCAACTGACCTGGACACTGCCGTTCGGGCTGTTTGCGATGTTCGCTGTGGTGAACCGCTTCAACCGGTCGTGGGAGGAAGCGGCGACCGACCTGGGCGCCAATGCCTGGCAGCGGTTGCGCCATGTGACGATCCCGATCCTGCTGCCGGGCATCATTGGCGTGGCGATGGGTGCCTTCACCCTCTCCTACGACGAATATGCCCGGACGACGCTGACGATCGGGCCGAAGAACACGCTGCCGCTGGAGATTTATGCGTTGATTTCCTCGGCGACGTCGCCGACGCTGTTTGCGATCGGCACGCTGACCACCGGGGTCTCATTCCTGGCGATCCTTATTTCGTTGCTGGTGGTGCTGCGGTTGCAGCGGCGGCGCGGGCGAACACTAGCGAAGGTTGGGTGATGGATAACCGATTCGACGTCGAGCTGATCTCGGTAACCAAGCGTTATGGCACCACGCTGGCGGTCGATGGTATTTCGCTGCGCATTCCGCGCGGCACGTATTGCTGCCTGCTGGGTCCCAGCGGGTGCGGCAAGACAACGACGCTACGGATGATCGCCGGGCATGAGGCGGTTTCCGCCGGCGACGTGCTGATCCATGGCGAGAACGTCTCCGACCTGCCGCCGATCAAGCGCGGCACGGCGATGATGTTCCAGAGTTATGCGCTGTTCCCGCACATGTCCTGCCTCGACAATGTCGCGTTCAGTTTGAAGATGCGCGGCGTGGCGAAGAAGGAGCGCCATGCGAGGGCGCGCGAGTATCTCGCTTTGGTCCATATGGCGGATTTCGCCGAACGGCTGCCGGCGCAGTTATCCGGCGGGCAGCAGCAGCGGATCGCACTGGCTCGGGCACTGATCAACCGCCCGCGCGTGCTGCTGCTGGATGAGCCGCTGTCGGCGCTGGACCCGTTCCTGCGCATCAAGGTGCGGGAGGAACTGAAGCGCCTGCAGCGGGAACTGGGGATCACGTTCATTCACGTCACGCACAGCCAGGATGAGGCGATGGCGCTGGCGGACCTGATGGTGGTGATGGAGAACGGGCATATCCGCCAGTCGGCGCATCCTCGGGACGTGTTCGAGCGGCCGGTCAGCCCGTTCATCGCCCGCTTCATCGGCAGCCACAACGTGCTGCGCGCCGGAGGGGGACCGATCGCGGTGCGGGCGGACCGCTGCTGGCTGGGGTCGGCGGCGGATGGACCGCATGTCAACGGGCAAGTGGTGGCGGTCGAGTATCAGGGGGCGATGGTGCGGGTCGCGGTGATGACTGACGCCGGGGATGAGGTGTCGGCGCTGGTGCCGGATCAGACCTTCTACAAGAAGCCGGCGGAACCGGGCGATCCGGCGACCCTGGTCTGGTCGCCGCAGGATACGCATGAGTTGATGGAGGCTTAGGCGCGGCCGAGCATCGCCGTGACCTGGTCGAGGTGACGGATCCGGGCATACATCTTCATCGCCTTGTCGAGGCTGTA
>DATAZJ010000442.1:0-7655 GCA_036272115.1 Rhodopila sp.
CACACTCAACGACGGAGGTGCCGCATGGGCCGCGTGCAGCCAGGCCCCGCCGCCCATCCACGCCGACACCACGGCGATCAGCCGCAGCCCGGCCATCGGGGACAAATGCGCCCGCCTGGCGATGGGCTGATGGTCGGTCGACCTGATGTCGTGGGGCATGCTGGCTCGCTCCTGATTGCGTGATCAGGGTATGACTAAATTGAGAATGACTTGCAATAGCGATGCAATTGAGAATAACTAGCGACTGGGACGCAGGACAGCCCAAACCACGGATAACGCCTATAAGAGGATTTCACCGATGCCCGATGACCGTTCGACATGCTGGCGGGCCGCCACCACCAGCCTCGTCCTGGCCGGCCTGTGTCTCTGCGGACCCGCCGTCGCCGCCGATCCGGTCCAGATCAAGATCACCCTGAAGGACCACAAGTTCGACCCGGCCGAGATCCACGTCAAAACCGGCCAACCCACGACGCTCGTGGTCACCAACCAGGATACCACCCCCGAGGAATTCGATTCGAGCGCGCTACAGGTCGAAAAAGTGATCGTTGGCGGCCACTACGGCGTCATCAAGCTCCATCCGCTCGGTCCCGGCCGCTTTCCCTTCATGGGGGAATTTCATCCCGACACCGCCAAGGGCGTCGTGATCTCCGAATAGCCAGGTGCCGCCCGCTTCGCGTCCATATGGCGGAGTGGGATGGTATCCAGTGGACACAAAGTCACCCGAAGTCACGCAACCCCGCCACGGGCCGAGACCACTGGCTGATCCCGCGGTGTGCCAAGCACCAATCCAACGCAACTCGCTCCTGTAGCGTTGTCTGTTGCATCCCGTTGTTTCGCCCGCGCGATCCGTGAATGCCGTCGGCAGGAAAGCAATCAAGAATGATGCGGAATTTCCCTGGGTTCGCGCGGCGGTTCGCGGAGAGGAAATTTCAGCCGGCAGCATCCAGTCCAGCAGCGTCCAGTAACGTGATTGCCTCTGGCCGGCCGCGCGGAATGCCCGCGATTGGCATCGAGTCCGCAGGTCAAATTCACCAGCACGCCTCCGAGAAACTCCGCGCAAACTCCGCGATCCGCTTGATTGCTTTCCGATCCACCGCGGCGAAGTGCGGTGGCGCTCCCAACAGCCATCAACACAGCGGACACGGAACGAGTCGCGACCCGTGGACCGAATCGAAGCCAACTGCGCTCTACTCCGTCGTCACCGTGCGCGTGATGCTGCTGCCGGTTCCGTTCCAGGCCAACCGGCACGCTCCGCCGGCGAAATCAAAACCCCTGCCTGGCAATATCCATCGCGAAATAGGTCAGGATCAGATCCGCCCCCGCGCGCTTGATCGCCCCCAGGCTCTCGCGCACCACCCGATGCTCATCCACCGCGCCGGCCAGCGCGGCGAACTTGATCATCGCGTATTCGCCGCTGACCTGGTACGCCGCCAGCGGCAACAGGCTGCGCTGCCGGACCCGAGACAGCACGTCCAGATACGGCATCGCCGGCTTCACCATCAGGATGTCCGCGCCCTCCGCCTCATCCTGATCGGACTCCCGCAGCGCCTCCCGCCCGTTCAGCGGGTTCATCTGATACGCCTTGCGATCGCCCTGCAGGTCGCACCCGGCCGCCGCCCGAAATGGCCCATAGAACGCCGAGGCGAACTTCGACGAATACGCCATGATCGGAATCCCGCTGAACCCGTTGCCGTCCAGCGCCGTCCGGATCGCCGCCACCTGCCCATCCATCATCGCAGACGGCGCGATCATGTCCGCCCCGGCCTCCGCCGCGACCACCGACTGCCGGCCCAAATTCTCGATCGTGTGATCGTTATGCACATCGTTGCCGTGGATCACCCCGCAATGCCCATGCGAGGTGTATTCACAGAAGCAGGTATCGGAGATCACCATCAGCTCCGGCGCCGCGTCCTTGGCCCGCTTGATCATACGTGCCAGCAACCCGTCCCGGTTCCACGAATCACTGCCGGTATCGTCCTTCCGATGACTGACCCCGAACGTCATCACCGCCTTGATCCCCACCGAAGCGATTTCCTTCACCGCGACGTCAAGCTTGCGCTCCGGGATCCGGAACACACCCGGCATCGACTCCACCGGCGCGAAATCGTCCAGTTCTTCCTCGACGAAGATCGGATAGATCAGGTCGTTCAGCGAAACGGTGTTCTCTTGCAGCAGATCCCGCATCACCGGACTGGACCGCAGGCGGCGAAGGCGCATCGAGGGGAAGCTGTTGACCATCCCGAAAATCCCTAAATCGGATCAGGCGAGCGGCGACGGCCTGTTCCGTGTTCCGTCGGTGAACCGGCTATAGCGGAAAGCCGCCGGATCGACCACCGGGGTCTCGCCCGTCACCAGGTCCGCCATCAGCCGGCCCGCGCCCGGCGCAATCCCGAAGCCATGACCGGTAAACCCCGTGGCGATGAAAAACCCCGGCAGCGCATCCACGCCGGAGATCACCGGGAGCCCGTCCGGCGTGACATCGATCATCCCGCCCCAGCTTTCCGCCACCCGCATGTCGTGGAACACCGGAAACGCCTGCGTGACATGCACCCGAGCCTGCTTCAGGATCGCCTGGTGCGGCTTCGGGTCCAGCACCCGGACAGCCTCGAACGGCGACCGACGATCCAGCCGCCACCGTCCCGGCTGCACCATCTCCCGCACGAACCGCCCGCCCAGCCTCGGCTTCACCTCGCCCCGCTGCATCACCATCGCCGGCAAAAAATCCCCCAGGAACCGAAACGTATCGGGGACGATATCGGCGACGTTGCCACTCCAGCTCGCCACCGTGTAGCCGCCATCCAGCCGCTTGCGCAGGCCGAACCCGAACCCGCTGGCCGACGCCTCCGGACCGCCGGCCAAAGGCTCCGTCCGCATCACCGAGGACAGCACCTTCAACTGCGGCAGCCGCAGATCCAACGGACGGCAGAACAGCCGCGACCAGACACCGCCGGCCAGCACCACGGACTCGCACGCAATCGTCCCCCGCTCCGTCACCACCCCGGCGATCCGCCCGCCCACCGTCTCGATCCCCCGCACCGCGCATTGCGTCAGGATCGTCGCCCCCAGCCGTCGCGCCGCCTCCGCGATCGCCGGCGCCGCGTGCGCCGGTTCCGCCCGTCCGTCGGACGGCGTCCACAGCGCCCCCAGCCACACCCCCGCGAGCCCCGGCAGCACCCGGGTCAACTGGCCACGGCTCACCAGCCGGCTGTCGAGCTGGAACGGCTTGCCGACAGCCTCCAGCCAGGCCTCCCGCTTCGCCAGTTCCTTCGGAGTCCGGCACAGATAGACGATGCCACTGCGGCGAAACCCGGTCTCGGCACCTACCAGCGCGTTCATCTCCGGCCACAGCCGCATCGCCTCCATCGCCAGCGGTATCTCGCGCGGGTCGCGACCCATCTTGCGGCACCACCCCCAGTTGCGGCTGGACTGTTCGCCGGCGATCTCGCCCTTTTCGCACAACACCACCGGGATGCCCTTACGGGCGAGAAAGAACGCCGTGCAGACGCCGATGATCCCGCCGCCGATCACCACGACATTTGTCGTTGCCGGCAGCGAGGGGTCGCTCAGTACGCGGTCGACTTGTGGGGCCATGCGAAATTCCCGGTAACAGGTTGAACAATCGAAAACACGAATGCGATCCTCACGCTGGCGTGATCGTATCGTTACCGTCTCGGTATGGCGAGACCGCGGCGCTTGTGGCAAATCTTGTCATTACATGACGCCTCCATCGCCATCCCGTAATCATCCGACTGGTTTGGTGTCGATGCCGGACCGGCTGGTGGTTTGGCTGCGCGCCGCCGCGATGCCCGGCGCACTGCCGGTTCTGTGCATCGTCGGTATCGTGCTGGCCATGCTGCTGGCCTCATGGCTGACCAATCGGGCCTGGGTTGTCGAGCTGGTCGCGGTCATCGGCATGGTCCTGGCGGCCTGGCCTTCGGTCAAGATGCTGGCGGCAACCCGCGACGCGCTGGACCGGACCGAACGGGCGCGCCTGGCAATGGAGCAGGCCCTGCGGCGGTCCCGCAAGATGGAGGCACTGGGCCGCCTCACCATCGGCGCAGCGCATGATTTCAACAACCACCTGACGGTGATCAGCAGCAACGTCGAAATGGTGGCCAATCGGCTGGACGGCACGCACCGCCGGCTGCTGCGCCATACCGAGGCGGCGTTGGGTGCCGTGCAGCGGGCCGCCGCGCTGACCGGGCTGGTGCTGTCGTTCTCCCGCCAACCGGCGCCGGACCCGGAGGCGGTGCCCGTCGATCGCCTGCTGACCGGTTTGTCCGACCTGCTGCGCCGCACCCTGGGCGACCGCGTCGGCCTCGATGTCGTGCCGTCCGAGACGTCATGGTTCACCTGGGCCGACGTAACGGAGATGGAGAACGCGCTGCTCTCTTTGGCGATCGGCGCCCGCGATCGGCTGCACGACGGCGCGAGGTTGACCATTGCGGTGTCGAACGTCCGTGCGGATGCGGTTTTCCGCGCCGCCTATCCCTCCGTGCCGCCAGGCGATTACGTCCAGATCGCGGTCGGTGGCGATCCCGCTTCCGGTGAGCCGAAAGCCTGGCTGCCGGCCGACGACCTCAGCCGGCCCGACCTCTCCATGGCATGCGCCTTCGTGCAGGACGCCAACGGATTTCTGCTGCGGTCCGATTCGGGGGCAGGGGAGTGGTCGCTGCGGCTGCTGCTGCCGCGCTTCGCGCCGCCGGCACCGGCGATCGTGGCCTCCCGCCGCGACACCGGCGGCCGCACGACCATCCTGGTGGTGGAGGACGACGCGGTCATCCGTTCGTCATCTGTGCGCATGTTGCGCAAGCTGGATTACGATGTCCTGGAAGCACCCGACGCCATGGAGGCGTTCCGCCTGATCGCCGACCACGGCGGCATCGACCTGCTGTTCACCGATATCGGACTGCCCGGCGGCGTCAGCGGCCGAGCCTTGGCCGAGGCCGCGCGAGACGTCGACGCCGGCATAAAGGTGCTGTTCACCACCGGCTACGAACGCGCCGACCTGCCGCCAAATACCAGTGCCACACTGCTCCGCAAGCCGTTCAGCGCCTCCCAGTTGGCATCCACCGTGCGCGACATACTCGGCGCCGACCACCCCGTAATGGGCTCCGAGGCGGTACGGCCATAGATCTCCGGGGATAGCCCAACCCCGTCGGGAATAGCCCAAGCCCGTCGGGAATACCCCAAGCCCGTCGGGAATACCCCAAGCCCGTGGGGGATACCCCAAGCCCGTCGGGGATAGCCCAAGCCCATCGGGAATAGCCAAGCCCCGTCCGGGATAGCCTAATCCTGTCATAGCGGGCGAAGGCCCGCTATCCATGCCTTGTTCGGAGGGCCGCGCTACGACGGCCGCAAGCCCACCCCCACCGCCTCAGCCAATCAGCGCGGCAACCTCCTCGGCCGGCCGGCACAACCGGACCCCGAGCGGCGTCACGACAACCGGCCGCTCCAGCAGGATCGGATGCGCCAGGATGGCATCGATCAGGCTGTCATCGGACTTCGCCGGATCGTCCAGACCAAGTTCCTCATACGGCGTGCCCTTGCGCCGCAGGATCTGCCGAGGCGTCCGCCCCATCCGCGCCAGCAGCGAAACCAATTCGCTGCGCGTTGGCGGCGTCTTCAGATACTCGATGACCGTCGGCTCCAGCCCCGCGTCCCGCAGCATCCCCAGGACTTTTCGGGACGTACCGCAATTCGGATTGTGATAAATGATCGTTTCGGCACTTTGCGGCATCGCCTGGCTCCTCCGGTCGGATCGCTGTTTATCCCCGACCTGGCGGCGCCGATCAATCTCAGGAAGCAAGCCATGCAGATCCGTTGGACCGAACTCGGCTCTCCCGCCGCAAACGCCGCCGACGGCCATCAAGTGACCGTATCCGGATATCCCGTCCCGCTGCTCGGCCAGACGCGAGCGACGCGCTTCCTGCTGACCGAGGAACCAGGCTGCTGCCCCGGCTGCGCCCCACGCCACCCCAGCGGCACCATCGAGATCGAGGCACAGGCGCCCCTGCCGTTGCCCGCCGGAGCGATGCGCCTCTCCGGCATCTGGCACGCCCATACCGCCGAGGGCACCGCAAGCTACCGCCTGTCCGCCGCCCAACCCCTCGATGCGCCGGGATGGCCAGGGATCACCCGCCGGCGCGCGCTGGCCGCCGGCCCCCTGATGTGTCTGGCAACCGCCGCCGCACCCAACGGCGCTCGCGCCGCGGTCACCCCCGCAGACGCGCGCGCTGTGATCCAGGCAACCACCACGGTCGACATCCACAGCCACGCCGGCGGCATCGCCAGCATGACCCGCATGCGCAGCGGAGGGGCCTTCGCGCCAGTCAGCGCCCCGATGCGCCAGGGCGGCATGACGGCGGTCTGCCTGGCGGTCGTCTCCGACAGTCCGACCCACAGGCTGATCGACGGCCACATCCATCCCTACCGCGATCCCGCCCCCGGCGAACTCTACGCGTACGGCCAACTCGCCTTCGGACGGCTGCACGTCATGATACAGAACCAGGGCCTGACGATCGTCACCGACGCGGCCGGCCTGCGCGCCGCCAAACCAGGCACCGCCTCCGTCATCGTCGCGGCCGAGGGCGCCGACTTCCTCGAAGGCCAGCCCGATCGGGTCGAGGTAGCCTACAAACGCTGGTCGCTCCGCCACCTGCAACTGACCCATTATCGCGTCAACGAACTCGGCGACATCCAGACCGAACCGCCGGTGCATGGCGGCCTGACCGACACCGGCGCCGAGGTGATCCGCCGCTGCAATCGCCTCGGCATCGTGGTCGATGTCGCCCACGGCACCTACGATCTGGTCAAGCGCGCCGTATCGATCACCACAAAGCCGCTGGTTCTCTCGCACACCTCCCTGGCCACCAGGCCGTCGCGGTTCAGCCGCCTGATCGTGCCGGAGCACGGCCGTCTGGTGGCGCAAACCGGCGGCGTCGTCGGCGTGTGGCCGCCCGCCTCGCTGTTCCCCACAATGGATGCGCTCGCCGCCGGCATGGCGCGCATGGCCGACGCGGTGGGCATCGATCACATCGGCCTCGGCACGGATATGCGCGGATTGGTCGGCCCCAGCACATTCCCCGACTACGACCGGCTGCCCGCGCTGGCCGAGGCACTCCTGGGCGCCGGTTTCAGCCCCGACGACAGCGCGAAAATACTAGGCGGCAACTACGCCCGGGTTTTCGAAGCTTGCATGGTCTGACCCGGCGCCGCCCCTCAACGCGCCTTGCGATGACCGATCGCCCAGACATAGTCCGCCACCGCGGCAACCTCGGCCTGCGACAGTTGCGCTCCCCCCTTCGGCGGCATCGCACCCGTGTGGTCCTTCGGCTTCGGCACACCCTCGGTGATCGTCCGGGCGATCGCCTGGACGCTGCCATCCCCCCACAGATATTTGCCGCTCGTCAGGTCCGACCCAAGCGCCGACCCTTTGCCGTCGGTGCCATGGCAACCGGTGCAGGTCCCCCCGCCAACCTGTCCGTGGAAAATCCGGCTGCCAAGCTCCACCTGATCAGGCGACCCACCCGGCGGGGTCGGCAGCGAGGCGTAATCTTCCGGCGCCGTCGCATTCCCCGCCCCAGCGGCCTGGCCCGCGGCAGGCGAGGCCGCCGCCGCCGCGACCCCCGATGCCGTTCCGCCGCCATGATAGG
>DATAZJ010000443.1:0-6737 GCA_036272115.1 Rhodopila sp.
CGTCTGACCAAGACCGGGTGACCAAGACCGGGTGACCAAGACCGGGTGACCAAGACCGGGCGACCAAGACCGGGCGACTATCGCTCCGGGCGCCAGGAAAAATGCTCAGGCAACCCGTCAAAACCCCTATGCCGAGATACCAATGGTCCGTGTCACAAAAATGCCCGGCCGGTGGCGGTTGTTTCCCAAGCGCGTGTAGAGTGGAAATCGCGTGTTCGTCCGCTCGTTCCGCATTTTTTACACGGAGAAAGCCGGAGGACCACGAAGCGCCACGGAGACGTCCCCCACGGACGACCCGCGATCGCAACAGTACCGCCAAGAAACGCCCCCCCCGGCGGCCCGTTCGTTCAGCATCCACCCGCTTCATCTCAAGGAAAATCCATGGCGCTTCGCCGGATGAAGCGACGATCTTCTCCGTGGCCCTTCGTGGTTCTCGTTCGTCCTCCGTGTTAAAGAATTCCTGGCCCAACACCCACTCAGGAAGTGAACGGCCAGACACCAGACAACCAAGCAACGACCGAGCTCAATGCCCCGAACAGGATTCAATGAATACAACGCAGCGTAACAATCAGCCCCGTCATTTCCGCGACACGGACGTTCCGCTGCAGCCACGCGCCCTCAGGCGATGTCCAACAGCAACCGAGTCAATCGGCGCTCCATTTTCACGCCAATGGCCCTATCCCGGCCAAGCCGAGGTAGCGCCATGACGACGGCGAACCGGCATCGACCCAAAGCGGTTATGCCGGGCGGCCCACGACAACCTACGGAAAACCGGTTGCCGCCCTTGTGGACCCGACCGGAACAGCAGCGACAAACCTTGACTTATTTCCTATATTAATCTACATCTAAGGAATGGAAACCTCCTCTTCCTCCTCCCCCCGCCGCCTCCGGCCGTCGATCTCTCCACGCCCCTGCATTACCAACTCGTCTAAACCCGACCTGTTGCCCCCGCCGCCTGATGACACGCAAGAAAGCCTGCACGCCAGAGACCGTTACCGCCAACGTGGCCGCACCGCTGCCGGTCAAAGCGAATGAGGCCGATCTCGCCGCCAAGTCCATCGCCGCCCGCGCCAGGCCGAGGACACAGTGCGGCTACTCCGTCACAACGCCGATGACATCGGCTTGGCCTTACGACCAAACGCCCAGTACGGATCGATGGTGCGAACGTCGCTGTCCGCGCTCGGACGCCTGATGCAGGTCCAGGCTGAGCGCCACAAGCGGGAAGCAATCGACGGCGCGGCGAACGGCGACGCATGGGCTCTGCATATCGCCGAACGGTCTACGCTGACGGTGGTGGACCCAGACGCTGGACCGCGGCTGGCCACGTGGTTCGGAGCAACGCCGGTCGAGGCCCCGCCGGCATGCATGGACCAAAGAATTGCGGAAAATGTCTCAAAATACGGGGCATATTCTCATGATACGGCTTTTGAGACGCGATTGAACACACAACCCTGGAACCGCCGGTCCACAGGATCGGGTGCAACGGATCTGCAGGCGGTCGTACGCGAAGCGATCACCGGATCGCATGTGGCCGGTCCGGAATCGCCCGCGACCGATCGCGAAAGCCCCGGCAGAACGGACTAACCAGGCCGGAGATAGGAAAGACTGTGCCCAAATGTCCCGGTCTCGTGCCTGTCATTGTCCCAAGCGTGGGCGAAGTCCAACAACAAGCGAGTCAGCCGACCGTTCACACCGGCAACGGAAACCGGTCCAGATACGGCTGATAATCCGGCTCCACATCGATCTGCAGCGTCCCCAGCACCCGCACCACCGCGTTGTAGAACCCGATCGTCAGCGTCAAATCCACCACCAGTTCGTTGCCAAGCTCGGTTTGCAGCGCCGCGAACGTCGCCTCCGCCATCGCGCCGTCCGTCGTCATCTCCCGCGCCGCCCGCAGCACCAGTTTCGACAACGGATCGAGCCCACTCACCTTCCCAGCCGTGTCGTCGATCAACGCCTGCACATCATCGTCGCTGACACCGAAATCATGCCCCAGCTTCACATGATGCGACCACTCGTAAGGCGACCGGGCCAGCCACCCAACCTGCAAAATGGCCAGCTCGCGCAACCGCGGATCCAACTTGCTGCCGTAACGGATATACCCGCCCAGCCCGGAGAACGCACGAGCCGCCTTGGGCGAATTGACCAAGGCCTTGGACAGCCAGATCGGACGCTTCAGCAGATCCTGGTCCTCGGGCGCGAGGTCGGACGGTTCGAGATACGGGACACGGGCCATTGGTTTCCTCCATCGGATGGATTGAGAGTAGAACCAGTCCGCCGGATATGAAAATCGCCAGCCGAGGACCTTCAGCGATGCGTGCGATCGTGACAGCCAACGGTACCCTGACCATCCAGAACGAAACCTTCCGCGCCGCCCTGGGACGCGGCGGCGTGCGAGCGGACAAACAGGAAGGCGACGGCGCAACCCCGGTCGGCGTGCTGCCGCTACGAAACGTGCTGTATCGCCCCGATCGCGGCACCGCCCCCGCCAGCGCGGTCCCGGTTCGGCCACTCGCCCCCGACGACGGCTGGTGCGACGCCGCATCGGACCCAGCCTACAACAAGCCCGTCCGCCTGCCGTACCCCGCGAGCGCCGAAGCGTTATGGCGAGACGACACGGTCTACGACATCATCGGTATTTTGGGATGGAACGATTCACCAATCCGGCCGAACCGAGGTTCGGCGATCTTCCTCCACATCGCCCGCCCCGATTACGCGCCAACCGACGGCTGCGTCGCCCTGGCACAAGATCATCTGCGACGGGTTCTTGCGATGGGCCTGACCGAACTCGTTGTCAGGCCAGCCTAAATCATTTCAAGCCACCGCCATAAACTCATGTCTCCAACACCAGCAACCCATACCCCGTCGTCGTCGGCGCGGTATAGTTCCGATGCACCCGCTTCACCTTCTCGCCCAATGCACCGCGCATCGCCAGCCACATGATCATCTCGACACCCTCGGTGCCGCCACGCTCCATGTATTCCTGGATCGACAGTTCCGACAGACCGGCGGGATCCGTCTCCAGCCGGTCCATGAACTCGTTATCCCACGCCTCGTTATGCCGCCCGAACCCCGCACCATGCAGTTGATGCGTCAGTCCCCCGGTGCCGAACACCACGATGCGTTTGTCCTTCGGATACGACTCGATCGCCCGCCGCAACGCCGCCCCCAACCGGAACAAACGCCGAGCGGTCGGGATCGGGTGCTGGATGACGTTCACCGCCAGCGGAACAACAGGAATCGTCCAGTTCGAATCCGTCAGCAGCGGCAGAAACGACAAAATGCCATGATCCACCGTCATTTCCTGGCAGATCGTCGGATCGAACTCATCGTCCACCAAGGACCTCGCCAGGTGCCAGGCGAAATCCGGATCACCCGGCAGGTCGGGCAACGGCCGCTTGCCCCACCCCTCATCCGCCTGAGCATGCACCGCCCCAACCCCCAGCGCGAACGTCGGATACGCATCGAAGAAGAACTGGTTCACATGATCATTGTAAACGATCAGCAACAGGTCCGGCTTGATGTCCGTCAGCCATTTCCGCGCCGGAACGTAACCCTCGAACAGCGGCGCCCATAATGGCTCCTTCTGCTGCCCCTTGTCCCACGCCACCCCGATCGTGGGCGCATGCGAGGTACCAATGCCGCCAACAAGCGTCGCCATGGTCAGACCCCCTTCCCGCTGGTGTGCAAACCGATCTGCGGCAGCGCATGGCCCACCGCCGCGCCGATCCGCAGCAGCAGGTAGATGCTGGCGCCGTACTCCATCAGCGCCTTCCAGTCGCGCCGCCGGACCAGCTCGATCTCCTCATCCGAACACCCGACCGCCCGCATATAGCCCGCCTCATCCGCCTGGAACTGCGCGCGCGTCGCCGCCGAACCCAGCGTCTTGGCCATCTTGTTGATATGATAGCTTTTCGCCGAACGCTCCCCGGTGAAGACGTAAGAGCCGGCTATGATGTCGTCCACGGCGGCCTCCCTGATGCTTTGCCCCGCACCGTGCGCCCGAATCCGCGATCAGTCCAGCGTAACCCGATACGACCACACCGCCACCACGGCCACCATCAGCGTGAACACCGCGATCGGCCATATATCGGGGGCAATGGCCGCGAACCCGTTGCCCTTCAGCAGGATGCCGCGGACGATCCGCAGGATATGCGTCATCGGCAGCAACTCCCCCGCCCACTGCGCCCACACCGGCATCCCCCTGAACGGAAACATGAACCCCGACAGCATGAACGACGGCAGCAGCATGAATTGCGCCATCTGGATCGCCTGCATCTGGTTGCGCGCCACCGTGGAGAACGTAATCCCCAGCGCCAGATTGCTGGCGATGAACAATCCCAGCGCCAACGCCAGCAACGGCACCGACCCGCGCACCGGCAACCCGAACACCGCCACCGCGATCGCCACGATCAGCACCACCTGCACATAGCCGATGGCAATATACGGCACGACCTTCGCCAGCATCACCTCGACCGGCCGCACCGGCATCGCCAGCAGGTTCTCCATCGTCCCCCGTTCGGTCTCCCGCGTGATCGACAGGGTCGTAACGAACAGCGTCGAGATCGTCAGCACAATACAGATCAATCCCGGAACAATATTCAACACCGTCAACTGCTCGGGATTGTAACGAGCATGCAGTTGAAACTGAAACGGTGCCTTCCCGGGCACCGACCGCAACGAAGGCGGCAAATCCCGATCCAGCGCCGTGGTCAGCGCCCCCAGCGCCGCCGCCGCGTTGCCGATTGCCGTCGGATCGGTTGCATCGGCATCCATCAGCACAGACGGCTGTTCCCCCCGGTCAACCGAGCGATCGAAATCCGGTGGAATATTGATGACAAACAGCAAGTCGCCATCAGCCAATTCGCGCTCCGCCTCCGCCTCCGACGACAATTCCCTGATATCGTAATAGCCCGTGTTCTTCAGCGCGGCGACCAAAGACCGTTCATACACGGAATGTTCCGCTGTCAGCAGACCGGTCGGCAAATGCTTCGGGTCGGCGTTGATGGCATACCCGAACAGGAAAAGCTGCATCACCGGCAGCGCAATGATCATCCGCAGCGTGAACGGATCGCGCCGGACCTGGATCCATTCCTTGCGCAGCACGGCCAGAAACCGCCGGAACGAAAACCCGCTCATGTCCGGCTCAGCATATGAATGAACACATCCTCAAGCTCCGGCTCGACCTCCCGCCACACCAACTGCGTATCGAGCGACCGGGTCGCCCGTTCCAGCGCCGCCCGGTCCAGCCCCGCGATATGCAGCGCCGATCCGAACACCGCCGCCGACTCCACCCCCGGCATCCCCCGCAACGCCCTCGCCGCATGATCCAACCCCGAACCCGTCGCCTCGAACGTCACCAGCCCGCTGCCCTTCGCCACCTCATCCGGCGTGCCCTGCACCACCAGCTTGCCGTCCGACAGATAGACGATCCGCCCGCATCGCTCCGCCTCATCCATATAATGTGTCGAAACCAGAACGGTGAGCCCGTCCGCCGCCATGTCGTGAATCAGATCCCAGAACTCACGCCGAGCCTTGGCATCGACCCCGGCGGTAGGCTCATCCAGCAGCAGCAGCTTGGGCTTGTGCAGAACGCAGGCGGCCAGTGCCAGCCGCTGCTTCCAGCCGCCGGACAATTGCCCGGCCAACTGATCCGCCCGATCCGCCAGCCCCATCCGGTCGATGATCGCCT
Source organism: Rhodopila sp. (assembly GCA_036272115.1). Lineage (GTDB taxonomy): Bacteria > Pseudomonadota > Alphaproteobacteria > Acetobacterales > Acetobacteraceae > Rhodopila. The sequence goes on from DATAZJ010000443.1 coordinate 5,693, forward strand.
TCACCGCCGCGCGCCGGTTGTCGATCTGATAGACCGCCGCAACGAAATCCAGATTCTCGCCAACCGTCAGGTCTTCATAGAAGCTGAACCGTTGCGTCATATAACCGACCTGCAGCCGGATCCGCGGCGCATCCCGGATGATATCCATCCCCAGGCATGTCCCGCCGCCGCCGTTCGGCTTCACCAGCCCGCACAGCATCCGGATCGTGGTCGTCTTGCCGCTGCCATTGGCCCCCAGGAAGCCGCAGATCTCGCCCGCCCGCACCGCCATCGTCAGCCCGTCCACGACCTTGCGGGTGCCGTAGGTCTTGTGCAGGTCATGCACATCGATGACCAGATCGCCAGTCATGGCGCGCCCGAACCGATCGGGCGCACCTCGACAGGCTCCCCCGGATTGAGCTTCACCGCCTGTTCCCGCGAGGTACGCGCCTCGACCAGGAAAACCAGCTTGGCCTTGCTTGATTCGCTGTAGATCAGTGGCGGCGTGTACTCCGCCTGCGGTGAGATAAACGATACGTTTGCGGACATATTTCCCGTGCAGCCATCGCAGGAAAGTGCCACCCGATCGCCGAGATGGATGGTCGAAAACTGCGGCTCCGGCACAAAGAACCGGACGAAAATATTCCCCGGCGGCAGCAGCGACACCACCGGCGCGCCCGCCGCCATCATCTCCCCTGCCCGCGCCAGCACATCGGCCACCCGTCCGGCCGCCGGAGCGGTCACGCGCCGCTGCGCCAGCCGCCAATCCGCCATCTCCAAAGCCGCCCGGGCGGCCGCCACCGACGCGACCTGCGCCTGGATCTCGCCCACTCGCCCCATCGGCGCCTGTGCCTGGGCCAGCGCCGCCCGCGCCGCATCGACCTTCGCCTGAGCCGACAGACGATCGGCCCTGAACTGGTCGACACTCTGCTTCGATACGCCCCCCATCGGAAGCTGTGCCTCCCCCCTGGCCAGGTCGGTGGTCGAACGAACGAGGGTCGCCTGAGCGTCCGCCAGGTTGGCCTCGGCCTGCGCGATCTCGGTCGGTTTGCCGCCGTTTTGCAGG
>DATAZJ010000444.1:0-2792 GCA_036272115.1 Rhodopila sp.
ACCGCGAGTTCGAACCCGTCCCAGGCGCCGGGGACGCGCAGGCCCGGGCGGGCGGCGACCAGCGGCGCGAGGGCCGGGTCCTTGACCAGTTGCAGCGCGATCGCGTCCGGATCGGCGGCCAGGTCGAACACCCGCCGCAAGCGGGCGATGATCTGTGGCAGGGCGGACAGTTTGGGAAATTGCACGACGGCGTTCAGGGCGTTTTTATCGAACACCGGATGGACGGTGACGGTGCCCTGGTGGCCGTCGAGGCCGATGGTGCGGCGGTAGGTGTCGCCCTCCACCGCCTCAACCCCGGTGATGGCGCGCTTGCGCAGAAACCCCAGCATGGCGGGCCAGTCGTAGGGCGGACGGTAGCGCAGCAGCAGGCTGATCTCGCCCTTGGGTCCGGCGGGGATATCCAGGCCGGCGGACCGGCGCAACGCGGTGGGTGGGCGCTTGAACAGCGCCTGGAACGTGTCGTTGAAGCGGCGCAGACTGCCGAAGCCGGCGGCCATGGCGACCTCGGTCATCGGCAGGCGGGTTTCGTGGATCAGTTGCTTGGCCAGCAAGACGCGGCGGCTTTGCGCGACGGCGACGGGGGACGCGCCCAGATGTTGCTGGAACAGGCGACGAAGCTGGCGTTCCCCGACGCCGACACGGTTGGCGAGGTCATCGACGGACGCCTCATCGAGGGCACCCAGTTCCACCAGCGCCAGGGCGCGCGAGACGGTGTTGGAGGCGCCGCGCCAGGCGCCGAGGTCGGGGGAGGTTTCCGGGCGGCAGCGCAGGCAGGGGCGAAATCCGGCCTCGTGCGCCGCGGCGGCGGTGGGGAAGAAGACGACGTTTTTGGAGTGTGGGGTGCGGGCGGGGCAGATCGGGCGGCAGTAGATGCCGGTGGTCTTGACGCCGGTGAACAGGCGGCCGTCGAAGCGGTTGTCGCGCACGGTGATCGCGCGGTAGCAGGCGTCGTGATCGAGATCGAGCGTGTCGGCAGGCGGGGCGTCGGTTTCGACCGTTGAGGGCGGGTCGCCGATGCACGCCGCGGGTGTGGTGGCGATGTCTGCCTCTGTCATGGCGGGGGTCATGCCGAGCCTTCCTGGATTGCCGGGCCATTATCCTTTTGTTCCGCAGAAAAATCTCGCCGTTTTCGGACGTGATTGATTGGGGCGGGCCATAGGACATTCGCGTTCGGTCAGACAATGTTACGGACGCCAAGGCGGGTTTTATGAGGCGCATTAGCGGGATGAAGGGGGATGTTTGGTCGTTGGGGCCGGTGACAGGGGCTGGCCGCCGATCCTTGGCACATGCGTTCGATGGCGCTACACCAGACGGGATAATAGCGCTTCGAGGAAACGCCTAGCATGATCAACAAGATCGTCCAGTCCATGGCTGATACCATGGCCGGCATCAAGGATGGCTCCGTCGTCCTGCTCGCCGGTTTCGGTTCTGTCGGACAACCCAATGCACTGATCGACGGGCTGATCGAGCAGGGTGCCACCAACCTGACGGTCGCCTGCAACAATGCCGGCGCCGGCCATACCGGGTTGGCTCGGTTGATGGAGCTGGGCCGGGTCCGCAGGATCATCTGCTCGTTTCCGCGCAGCTCCGATCCCGTGGTGTTCGAAACGCTGTATCGCGCCGGCAAGATCGAGCTGGAGATCGTGCCGCAGGGCACGCTGGCCGAACGCATGCGCGCGGCCGGGGCCGGGGTGTCGGCGTTCTTCACCGCCACCGGGGTCGGCACCAAGATGGCGGTGGGCAAGGAACACCGGGAGATCGACGGCCGCACCTACATCCTGGAGCAGGCGCTGAAAGGCGATGTCGGGCTGGTGGAGGCGTGGGAGGCCGATCGCTGGGGCAACCTGACCTTCAAGCAGGCCGGCCGGAATTTTAATCCGGTGTGCGCCATGGCCTCCGCACTGACCCTGGTGCAGTCCCAGCACATCCGCGAACTGGGTGAAATTGATCCCGACCATGTGGTTACGCCCGGCATCTTCGTGGACCGTGTGCTGCATGTGCCCTACGGTGATCCTTCCGGCTTCTGATCAGGAGACGCTGCTATGTCCGCTACCGCAACCGCCGCCTTCAAACCCTTCAGCCGAGCGGAGATGGCGCAGCGCGCCGCCGCGGATATTCCCGAGGGTTGGTATGTCAACCTGGGGATCGGCATCCCGACGATGATTTCCGACTATGTACCGATGGACCGGGAAGTGATCTTCCACTCGGAGAACGGCGTGCTGGGCATGGGACCGGCGCCTGCCAAGGACAAGATCGAGCCGTGGCTGATCAATGCCGGCAAGCAATACGTCACGATGCGGGCGGGCGGCAGTTTCTGCCATCACGCCGACAGTTTCTCGATGATCCGCGGCGGGCATCTGGATCTGTGCGTGCTGGGGGCGTTCCAGGTGGCCGACAACGGCGACATCGCCAATTGGGCGACCAGCGAGAACGATACGGCGCCGGCGGTTGGCGGGGCGATGGACCTCGCCGCCGGGGCCAAGCGGCTGTGGGTGCTGATGGAGCACACCACCAAGGACGGTCAGTCGAAGCTGGTGACCAAATGCAGCTATCCGCTGACGGCACCCGGCGCCGTGAAGCGTGTCTATACCAACCTGGCGACGCTGGATGTGACCGATCGCGGGTTCGTGGTGCTGGGAATGGCGCCCGGCCTGAGTTTTGACGACCTGCAGGCGCGCACCGAGGCGAAGCTGCATCTGCCCGCCTGAGACCGGAGACGACAGCATGAGCGAGGATCGCGACGAAGGCGTGCGGATGATCCGCGACAGCGCGGCCGGGATCGCGCCTCGTTC
>DATAZJ010000445.1:0-6550 GCA_036272115.1 Rhodopila sp.
CGGGCAGAGCGCGGCGCCCTGTTCGACGGCGAACAGCCTGGCACCGTTCGGATCATGCGACGTGAGACCGGACGCGGCGTCCTCGGTGTTGTTGGTCGGCGTGCCGTGCGCCAGCAGCTCCAGCCCGTCGGTGTAGTGATGCGCCTGCAGCAGATCGCCAAACCGCGCGGCGGCCTGGGCGGGGTCCACACCGGTTCTGAGACCGAACACCAGCAGACGCCGGAAGCCCCGTGTCTGCGCGCCCGTCAGCGGAATGCGGCATCCCATGCCTACCTGCACGGCTCGGTCGAAATCGGAGAGCCAGCGCATCCCGTCATCGGTCGTCGGACCGGAGCCGTTCGGGTCCGGCCCGACAGCCAGCGTGTCGGTGATCGGCGCGCCGACGAACAGGAGCTGGCCGGGCCCGTCGGTCTGATAGCCCATGACGATCCAGCGCTCCGGCAGCACGTCGACATGCGGGGCGCGCGTCCATTGCGCCGGCTTCGCGCCGGGCTGCGCGGTAGCGCTCGCGATCCAGGCCGCTCGCTCCGCGCCGAACTGCCGAACCAGCGCGGCGAAGGCAGTCTGCGCGGCCTGCGGTCCGGCTTTCGCCTGATCGAGATAGCTCACGCGCGCGGCCGTCTCGTCCGCGGTCAGTTGCGGTTCGAAGCTGTTGACGTGGATGTCGTCGGGGTAGATGCGCAGCCATAGCTCATTGCCTTGGAAGCGCGTCTCCAGCCGGACCGGCAGGAGCAGCAGCGGCGTATCCGCCGCAGGCGGATGCAGGAAACGGCTGGTGGAGGAGAGCGGCGCTGCATTGGGAATGGCCGCCAGATCCGCCGCGGTTATGGCCAGTGCAGTGGCCGGATCGTGCCCCCCGTCGCGCAACGTCGTCGCGTCCGGCACCGCCGCCCTGAGGCCGCCGCGCATCAGGAAGGCATAGGCTCCCCCGCTGCCCTGATACACCACGCCGTCCGCGCGCGAGGGCATTGCCGCTCCGTCCGGTATGCCGGCGAGGTCGGCGACCGTCACGGTGTGCGACAACGCGCCGGCGGTCTCCAGCGCGTTGAGCGTCGGTGTGTCGGGCACATGCCGCTTCAGGCCGCCGGCCATCAGGTAGGCCATCGGCGGCGCGCCCGCGGCGATCGGCACCAGGGCCGTCAGCAACGTGCCATCCGCGCGGGACGGCAGCGCCGCGCCGCGCGGAAGCGCCGCCATGGCGACGTCGGTCAGGGTGCGAACCGCCTGGCCGGCGGAGATGAATGCCAGTGTCGCCGCGTCGGGCACCAGCCGCGCCTGACCGGCTTGCAGGAAGAACACCGCCGGATTGGTGGTGCCTCGCACGAAGGGGCTTTCACCGCGTGTTGGGGCGAGACTCATGTCGGCGGCACCGTCTTCGGCAGCAGGGCCGCGCCGTGCATCGCCACCCGAATTGGCCGACGCATCAGGATGAAGGCCATGGCCGCCGCGTTCTGTCCCCAGGCCACGGGTTCGAGCGCTTTGAACCGCGGTGCGGCGGCGGGGTTCAGGAAGTCGCCGGCCGGGGTGATGTCCGCCCAGCTCAGGTCGTTCCAGCTCAGGCTGGGCAGGGTTCCGGTGGGCGGCACCTGGCTGATGGGCTCCAGGCCGAAGCGAGGCTCCGTGATGTGTTCCTCCAGGAGGAAATACCAGCCGGGCTTGCCGGCGGCGGGATCATCGACGCCGGCCGGGTCATCGATGTCGAACCCGAAGAACTGGCAGTCTTCACCGATCTGCCCGCGGAAGATCGGCCACTGGCGCGGCGATCCGAGCCGGCGGGTCTTTCCGTCGGCGTTCCAGAGTGCCGGGACGGCCGAAACCAGGGCGTTGGGATAGCGCTGGAACAGCCTGGCGCGGATCAGCAGTGCGAGCCGCCCCGGATGTGCATGATCCTGCGTATGGTCGCCGAGGTGTCCGTTGGGGTCGAACTGGGCGATCGCCGGGATATCGGGGGTCCCGCCGTCATTCCAGAAGTTCTGGAACCAGGTGCCTTTACGTTCCGCCGGGAATTGCCGCCACAGCAGCTCACGGGCGAACGCCTCGTTGAGGCCGACGAGATAGGCCTCAACGAAGGCGGGGTTGGTCTGCAGCAGGACGGCGGTGTCCGTCGGGATGCTGGCTATGCCTGGCAGCATCCAGTCCGGCGACAGATCGGCCAAAGGGGCATACATCGCCTGTGGGAACCGCGGCGTGCCACTGAGCGGGTGCAGCGGGTCCGATCCCGACCCGAGGGGAACGCGCGCGCGGAACCGTGCCTGGATCGTGCTCTGGGGATCGAGACGGGCATTCAGTTGCGACCGGGTCGCTGCCAGGGCTGGCGAGCCGCCCAGTGGAGGGGCGGCGGGGGCGGCCGGCGGCGGGACGGCGGTCAGCCGTGTGTTGATCGCTGTGGCAGCGAGGCGGAAGCTGTCCTGCATCTTTGCAAGCGCGGTGCTGTCGGTGGGAAACACCAGCGGTGCAGGCAGGGTCGTGAGATTGCTCTGGAATATCGCCGGGACATTCGTGTCGGTCTGCCAATCGACGACCGTGGCGACAGTGGTCGCCTCGATCGAGCCGGCCGCCCGGGTTGTGCCCTCGCGGGTTTCGATGGGTTGGGTCGAGGGAGGGGTCGTCGTCGTGCCGGCCGTCGTCATGTCGAGCCTGGCCGCACCGGGCGCGGTTTCGCCGAGGGCTGCGGCGGCTTTGCTCGCAGCGAGCGTGGCTGCGGCGGGGGGTGCAGCGATCTTGCTCGCAACGAGCGTGGCTGCGCCCGGGGAGACGGCGGTTTTGCTCACAGCGGGCGTGGTTTCGCCGAGGGGTGCGGCGGCTTTGCTCGCAGCGAGCGTGGCTGCGCCCGGGGAGACGGCGGTTTTGCTCACAGCGGGCGTGGTTGCGACGGCTACTGTAGTGGCCGGGGCCGGGGCGCCAGGGGCTGTGGTAACCGGGGTCGTGGTGACCGAACTTGTCGTGCCAGGTGCTGTGGCGACAACCGTGCCGACCGTTGCGGCCGGCAAGGCAAGCTGCCATCCGGCGGCGGCGTGCAGGACGGCAGGGCTCATCTTGCTCAGTTGCACCGCCGGGGAGACGTCATCCAGCGCCACCATGCCGGCGGGTGGCCTGACCGGGCCGGCAACGACGATGGCTTTCGCCGTGGATCCCTCCGGCAGATTGAGGCGATCGACGATCTGCTGCGGACCGGCCGTCGCAACTCCGCGCCACAGCGGGCCGCGCGGCCGGACCAGCTTGCGCATGGCGGCGGAAACCGCACCAACCGGCAGGCGGCTTGCCTGAACGTGACCCGCCAGCGTCGCGCTTACGCCGGCGATGGTCAGGCTCACCCGGCTGTGCACCGGGCTGGTGATCTGGAGGTAGGTCCCGTCACCCGCCACCGTCTGGAGGCGGCGATTGATCGCAACGGTCACCTCGCGCGCGAGCTGAGCCTGCCGCAGAAGGTGGTTCGCCTTGCGGATTTCGCCGAGTTGCTGCCAGGCGGAGGCGACCATCGGCTCGGACTGCGCCTGGACCACCTGGCCACCTGCCGAGGCAGCCAGGCGGCTGCGCGGATCAAGGTTCAGTTCGCCCATCCAGAGCGGCGGCTTGCCATCCGCCGGCAGGGCCTGTCCCGTCTGGGTGCTGCCGAACACCGGTGGCGTAACGACAGGATCCGCGGCGGCCGGCGGCGCGAGTACGGATCGCAACTGCGTCTCGTATTGCGCCTGCGTGCCAGAAGGCCAGGCGGCCGATTGCGTGCCGAAGGGACGCAGCGCGCCTTCCAGGCCCAGCGTGACCCCTGGCGCCGCCGCGGCGCCGAAGCCCGGCTCGCTTGCATCGATCACCCGTTCGCCGGCGGCGATCGGCTGGGTCGGCGGGCCGATGTTGCGCGCCAGCGAGGCGAAGTCGCCGTTCGGCCCGGTCTGGAAGCGGAACTGGAAATAGACCGGCAGCAGGAAGGGCGCCTTGACCGTCGCGTCCCAGGCCGGCGCCAGATCGCTGTCGACCACATCGAGACCGAGACCGGCATTGACGCCCGCCCGATAGGTCGGAACCACGCAGGCGAGATATTTCCGGGCGGCTTCAAGTTTGCGCGGCGCGATCAGCCGCGCGAGGCTCGCGCCGGTATCGGCTTGCAGGGCGGCGGGCGAGAGGTCCGCACCGGCGATCTGCGCATGCGCCCAGGCGTCGATCTGGCTGAGGTCCGGCAACTCGGCTGCCGGCTCGAGCGGCGCGTCGATGCGCAGGATGGCCGGCCCGTCCGCCCGCGGCGTCAGCGAAATGCCGTCCCCATCCGGCAGCACGATCAGACAATGCCATGGCTTGAGCCGATCGCCGGCCGGTGCCGCCGGTGTGAACATCCACGGCAGGTCGGGCGTCGCGAGTTCCAGCACGGCCAGGAAGTTCGGCTCGAAGGCATCGGCGCCGTCGCGCGGTTCGCTGCGGATGAACGCCCGACCGTCGATGGACTTCACGTCGCCGGGACCCGGCAGGCGGACATGCGGCGCCGGCATGACCGCCGTCCCGTTCACCGCGAGCGTGAGCGGCAGGCTGGCGAAGTTCACCCCCGGCGCATCGGCGATCTGCGAGGCCAGGCCGCGCCGAACCCAGGGCAGCAGCGAATAGGCTGGCGTCGGATCGGCCATCAGACAGCACTCAGTTCGTGGGTTGAGACGATCTGCAACGCGCCGCGCCTGCCTGGCGCGCTGGCGAGTGTCGTTGCCAGCAGGGCCTGCACGTCGCTGTAGGTGGTCTTGCCCGATGGCGTGGCGCCCTGCGGCGTCAGCCCTGCGGTGTCGACCAGCACGAAGGCAGGTTCGGCCACCTGGATCGGATTGCCCGCCGCCGCGTAGCGCCGGTTGCCCGCTTGGCTGATCGCCTTCCGGGCCGCCGCACCGGATAGCAGCACGATCCCGATGTCGCCCCAGGGAAACGGCTGCGGCACGCCCGGATCGTCGCGGATTGCGCCGCCCGGCGTGTCGATGAAGAAGGTCTCGTAGTCGGTCGTCTTTTGCAGCGGCGTGCCATTCGCAATGAGGCTGCCGCTCATCACCGCACCTGCATCGTGGCGCTCGAAGGACGGGCGACTGAGCTGGTCCGCCTCGCTCAGGTCGAAGAACTGCGCCGGCGCGAAGTCGTCCTGCACCGCATCGTAGGCCGCCACGGCATTGCCGACGCGGAAGTCGGTGATGGTGAATTCGCTGGCGCCGGACAAGACGGCCTCGCCAAATCGCGTGATCGCCAATCCCAGGGGCACGATCCGTTCACGCACCTCCAGCCGCGCCAGCGGATAGGCGAACACCGCTGAGGCATCCTCGACCTGGCGGGTCACCACCAGCGCCGAGGACCCCGAGGGCAGTTGCGCGGACCAGTTGCGCGGATCGGCCAGAGCGGCAGCGAGCAGCGCACCGACGTCGATCGCCTCGGTCTGCGGCGCCGGTGCATCGAGGCCCCAGGCGTGCGAGAACGACACGCCGACGTCGAAGAAGATGACATGGATCTTGAACTGGCCGGCGATGCTCCAGGGCGCCGGGCCGCTGAGCGTCGCATCGAGCGAGACCGACATCAGATCGTCGCCGCCGGCGGTCAGCGCAACCGAACCGGAAATATCCGCGTCGAAATGGAACGGCGCCAGTTGCAGCAGGGCATCGAAGCCCAGATGGCCTGACAGGCCGTAGCCGGAGACGCCGATGAACACGTCGAGCGTGGCGCCGAACTGCAGCGAATTCGATGTCAGTGCGAGATAGGCCGCCAGGCGCAGCTTGCTGACCGGCCCCGACGGCATGTCGATCGTGACCCGCTTCAGGGTCGGAAAACCGGCCGGCGGCGTGAAGCGGGGATGCACGCCGCCGATCGCCAGCACGAACGCATGCTGATCGGACCAGTTGGCGCGCAACGCCATGTCGCCGGAGATCACGTAGCTGATCAGCTTGGAATCGTACAGGCTGGCGTCGAGTGAAAGCTCGCTCTGGCTCAGGTCGAGGATGCCCAGCGCATCCATGTGCAGGTGCACGAGCGGGGCAGACGGCGTCGGGAATTTCGCCTCGAGTGTCGCCAGCAGGACGATCCGGACCGGCTCCGGCAGTTCCAGGATGACGGCGACGGAGGCGGTGAGGATCGTCGGCGTGCCCCATCCGATCAGCGCCATCGGGCCGAACAGGAACCGGCCCGCAGCGGTCGGGAACAGCGCGTCCAGTTGAGACAGGATCACGGATGCGTCGGTGATGGCATTCTTCGGGAACAGGAATCCGAGCTTGCCGGCTTTGACCGCGGCGCGCAGCGCGTCGTCGGATGCGGTGCGATGGACTGCCAGCAGCCCGCCGACGCCGTCCAGCGTGAAGCCCCAGCCAAGCTGGATCGGCGGGAAATCCGCATCCACCAGCGCCAGCAGGGAATAGCCGTCGCCGCCCGCCACCTGTGTGGTGATCAAGCCGAAGGCTTGCAGCGCCAGGTCCTCGAACATCAGTTGCAGCACGCCGCTGTATTCATGCTTGGCGTCGTCGTGCTTCAGAAAGCCGCCGCCCGACACGCCCGCGGCGTCGATCGACAGGCCCACGCCATCGGGCAGCCTGAAGCCGAACGC
>DATAZJ010000446.1:0-21420 GCA_036272115.1 Rhodopila sp.
GAGTTCGTCAACTTCGATCCGATGATGACCTGGCCGAAGCCGGTGCAGAAGCCGCACCCCCCGGTGATCGTCGGCGGCGCGTTCCCCTATTCCGCCAGACGAGCGATCCGGTACGGGGACGGCTGGATTCCGCAGGCGGCGCGCGGCGGCTACAAGGAAATCGCCGACCTGATCCCGGAATTCCGTAAAATGGCGACCGAGGCCGGGCGCAATCCGGATGAAATCGCCATCACCGTCTGGTTCCCCCGCCGGGAGGTCGACCTGATGAAGCGCTACGCCGACCTGGGAGTCGAGCGTGTGGTGTTCAATCTGGAATCCGAGGGCGCTGACAAGGTGATGCCGGTGATCGATGAGATCGCCGAATTCATGCACAAGGCGAACGCCTGAACCCTGGTCGGGGAGGCCGGTCGGGCCTCCCCGGTCGTTCAGCCGGCGGTCCCGGCGACCGAGTCCGGCTGCTTGAGCATGGCGTCGTCGGACAGCATCGCGGTGTAGACCACCGCCCCCGCCAGGGCGATGACCGCCGCCGCTACCATCGGCGCCATCCATGACCCGGTCAGTTGCAGCAGCACACCCACCATGATCGGCGCGATCAGGCCGGCCGCGTTGCCGACGCAATTCTGGATGGCGCTGACCTGGGCCCCTTGCTGCCTGGGTGCGATTTCGGCATTCGCGGCCCAGACCACGCTGTTGGTGATCAGGATCCCGAACACCGCGACCGAAAGGCAGGCGACGGTCGCGGTCACCGTTACGGTGAACAGCGACAGCAACGACGCCATGCTGAGGATCATGCCCAGGCCGAGGAACGCTTTCCTCGCCCGCATCATCGGCCAGCCCCGCCGCACCAACTGGTCCGACAGCCTGCCGCCCAGCAAGGCACCGATCAGGCCGAAGAACCAGGGGATCGAGCCGAATATTCCGGTGCGCAATGTCGTCAGATGATGCTGCTCGATGAGGTAGGTCGGCAGCCAGGTCAGCAGGAAATAAAGGTTGAACAACAACGCGGCGTGACCGATCGACAGGCCCAGGATGTTGCGGTTGGTCAGCAATGTGCGCCAACTCGCTCGGGTCATCATCGTTTCGCGTTTGCTGTTGCGGCGCAAATAGGCCCGTTCCGCTTCGTTGGCGCCTTTATGCTGTTCCGGCTGGCGGTAATAGGCGATCCAGCCGAGCGCCCACAGCAGGGCGATCGCGCCGGTGCCCACGAAGACGGATTTCCAGCCGAAATCGGCCAGTAGCCAACCGATGAAAGGGGACCCGATGAACACCCCGAGCGGCACGCCGGCGACAGTCATCGCCGAGGCAAATCCGCGTTCATGATCGGCTGCCCAGTAGCCGATGACCTTGGTGCCGGCCGGGGCGAGCGGGGCTTCCCCGACGCCCAGCAGGGTCCGCCATGCGGTAAGCGAAACGACCCCGGTGGCGGTGGCTGTGAACATCGTTGCGATACCCCATAGAAGGGCCGCGCCGCCATAGACGAAACGCACACCGAACTTGTCCAGAGCGAGCCCCATCGGCACTTGCAACAGAAAGTAGGTCCACAGGAACGCCGACAGGACGATTCCCATTTCCGCCGGCCCGATACCGAATTCCTTCATCAGCGTCGGGGCCGCATAAGAAAGGTTAACGCGATCGATATAATTGATAGTGGCCGCGATCAGCAGCATGCTGATGATTCGCCACCTGACATTTGTCATGACCTGGACGCCCCGGTTGTGATTGGGATTTGAATTATGTCCTGGCAATGACGGCTGAAAGGCCGCGAGTCAAGTTCAGTCCAGCCAGGCGACCGCTCTGATCGGGCTGCCGCTGCCGCCTTTGATCTTCAGCGGAAAGCCGATGAAGCGGAAACGTCCTTTGCCTATCAGTTGGTCGAGGTTTACCAGACCTTCCATGTGCGTGAATCCCATGTCTCTACAAACGTGATGCACCTCGAAATTGGTGCGGCCGGGGCGGCCGGGGCTGGCCGCTTCGACGCCGAACATGGTGATGCCCTTGTTGCCCAGCCAGGTGGCGGATTCCCTGGTCAGGCCGGGAAAGTCGGTGATGTAGGCGTCGGTGCCATGGGTGCGGCGGTAGAAATCCATATGCAGTAGCACGGTGTCCCGGGGTTTTATTTCGATTCCGGCGGCACTTTCGGCTGCTTGCAGATCGGCGATGCTGATGTCGCTTTTCAGTTCCTTGTGCGACAGATCCAGGCAGACCGCCTCGGTGAAGAAATTCTCCAGCGGCATTTCGTCGATACCCTTGGCCCCTGGTCGTTCATCGAAATGAACCGGTGCATCGACATGGGTACCGGAATGATCGCCCATGTTCAGCGACATCACAGCCGAGGAAAATTCATAGCCATCCGCAACACGCTTTTCGTCATGCGTCGAGAACGGCGCGATGATCACCATCGGATGGTTCGGCAGGCGGGCCATCTTGTGGTGGATCTCACGGCTCAGGTCGATCAATTTCATACGTCTGGTTCTCCTGCCAAGGTCTCCGGCGGCACGAAATCCCGCCAGCGGTTCGGGGTTTCGGGTTGCTCGCCATAACTTGTCAGCGCGTCGGCGGAACGGCCGATCAGGTCGCGAAACGTCAGGTCGCGATCGGCAAGAAACGAGTCCAGTTCTTCGATCACCCTTGTCAGGCCGGTGAAGCCCTGGTGCATCACGATCGACAGCAGTTCGGTCGCGCTGGCGCCGCACAGGGCCATGCGCAGGACGTCGCCACCGGAACGAACGCCGTTGGTGCCCATCAAGGGCAGGTCACCGCCGGTCGCCTTGCGGGTCAGCGCCAGGAACCGGCAGACGATCGGCAGCGCCCATCCGCCACCGTAGGCAGCCGAGGTCCCCAGGACCGGGGCGAATGTCTCCAGATCGGGCACCAGACCCATGAAGCGGCCCATCATGCACACCGCATCGGCGCCACCGTCGCGCGCAGCCACGGCCAGGGCCGGCAGGTTGGACGACAAGCCGGTCAGCTTGACCCAAAGTTGCATCCCGTCCGTCGCCGTTCGGACCCGGCGCACAAGATCGGTCAACCGAGCCGGGTCGGTCTCCTGCACGATGGCGCCCGCCGCTGCCTCCGACGCGTGCGGGGCGCCGACGTTCAGCTCGAACACGCGCAATCCGGCCTGACGCGCCATGGCGGCGATGGAAACAGCACCTTCGGGGCCGGCGTAGACGATGCTGGCGGCGACGAATTTCCGGTCGAGGCGCGCCTCCCGGTCGATGGCGGCGATGGCGGCGAACCAATCCGCCGTGCCGCGCTGCGTGAGGCCGGAGCGGTTGAACAGCGACGCCCCCTGCCCCGCCGTCGGCACACCCTGGGCATCCAGGCGAACGTAGTCGGCACGATCCAACTGCCGGCCGCCGGCGGGGTTTTCGTTCACCGACTTGGCGATCACGCCGGCCGCCCCAGCCCGCAGCGCGGCGCGAATGCCGGCCTCGGTCATCACCGGCTCACCAGACGCGCAGATCACCGGGTTGACGAGGGGAAAGTCGCCGATCGAGGTGCCGAGGCGCGTCATCGCCGGCCCGTGGGCACCTGGTTGAACGGCTTGCCTTTGTCGGCGCGAATATCGGACGGCATCCCCAGCACCCGTTCGGCGATGATGTTGCGCAGAATTTCGTCGGACCCGCCGGCGATGCGCGAACTCGGCGACGACAACAGCGCCGCCTGGAACATCGCGTAGGCCTCGGCCAGGTCTTCATCGATGACCAGACCGCCCGCCCCCATCAGATCCAGTCCGTAACTGGCGATATCCTGCAACTTCGACGCGTTCACCAGCTTGTGGATGGAGTTCTCCGGGCCGGGTGTCTCGCCCTTCGACAGGGCGGTCATGGTGCGGAACCGGGTGAACTTCAGGCCTTGCGACCGCGCGTGCCACTCGGCGATCTTTTCCCGCACCGCACCGTTCTTGATCGCCGGCTTGCCATCGATCCGCACCTTGCGGCTGAGTTCTATCAGGTCATCGACTTCCGGACGCTGCACGTCGCCCACCGCGAGGCGCTCGTTCATCAGCGTGGTCAGCGAGACTTTCCACCCCTGCCCCACCGCGCCAAGGCGCTGGCTGTCGGGCACGCGGACGTCGGTGAAGAAGACTTCGTTGAAGTGGCGGGCGCCGGACATCTGATGGATCGGCCTGATGTCGATCCCCGGCGACTTCATATCGAGGAAAAAGAACGTCAGTCCCTCATGCTTCGGCACATTCGGATCGGTGCGCACCACGATGATCCCAAAGTCCGACAGATGCGCGCCGGAGGTCCAGATCTTCTGTCCGTTGATGACCCAGTCGTCACCGTCACGCTCCGCTCGGGTGCGCAGTGCGGCGAGGTCCGATCCGCCGGCGGGTTCGCTGAACAACTGGCACCAGACTTCCTCACCACGCAGTGCGGGACGCACGAAACGATCCAGTTGTTCCGGCTTCGCATAGGTCATCATTGTGGGGATGCACATGCCCAGCCCGATCTCGTACAGTCCGCGCGGGACGACGAAATCATCTTCTTCCTGGTTGTAGATGACTTGCAGGATCGGTGATGCCTCCCGGCCACCGTGTCGTTTCGGCCAGGTAAGGCCGGCGAATCCCGCGTCGGCCTTTTTCGCCTGCCATGCCTTGCAGCGTTTCACCGCTTCGGCATCGACACCGCTTTGCCGCAGCACCGGCCGGCTGCCGGCTTTCGGTTCGGCATTGGCCGCCAGGAACGCCCGCGCTTCGGTGCGGAATGCCGCCTCTTCGGGCGTGTCGTTGAAGTCCATGATGTATTCCCCCTAAGCCGCGTTGCGGGTTTCCAGCAGATCGACCAGCCGGTCTTTCCAGAACGGTGCCGATCCGATACCGAGACCGAGCTGTTTGGATCGGCGGTAGAATAGATGGCAATCGACCGCCCAGGTGAAGCCGATGCCGCCATGGGTCTGGATGTTTTCCTTCGATGCCAGATGGAATGCCTCGGTCGCCGATACCCTGGCCGTGGCCGCGGCCAATGGCAGGTCGGTCGCATCGGCCCCCAGTGCCCAGGCGCCGTAATAGGCGTTGGACCGAGCGAGTTCCAACGCAACATACATGTCGGCAAGCTTGTGTTTTATGGCCTGGAAGGAGCCGATCGGCCGGCCGAAGGCAAACCGTTCCTGCGCGTATTCGCGGGCCATTTGCAAGCAGGCGTCCGCGCCGCCGACCTGTTCGAATGCGAACAGGATCGCCGCCCGGTCCAGCACCCGCTGCACCGCACCCCAACCGCCGGAGCCAAGAGGCTGAACCGGCAGCGCATCGAAGTCCAAACGAGCGTGATTGCGCGTCGGGTCCAGGGTGCGAAGGTCACGGCGGCGGACGTTCGCCAGATCGGCGAGGAACAGGCCGGGCTGCCGATGCTCGTCGCACGCCACCACCACCGCGAGGCCGGCGATGCCGCCATCCGCCACCGGCCATTTCGCACCGGTCAGGCGGCCGCCGACAACGCGGGCATGGATGGCGGCGGGTTCGGGATTGCCGTTGCCTTCCGACAGCGCGAAGCAGCCGATCAGCGAGCCATCCGCCAGTTTCGGCAGATACTCGCGGCGCTGGGCGTCCGATCCGGCGGTCATGATCGCCTCGGCCGCCAGATAGGCGGTGGATGCGAACGGCACGGGGGCGACCGCCCGACCCATTTCCTCGGCCAGCACGCACAGGCCTTCGTAGCCGAGGCCGGCGCCGCCGAATTCTTCCGGGATCGCCGCGCCGATCCAGCCCATTTCGGCGATTTCGCGCCACAGGCCGGCGGCATAGGTTTCTTCCCCGTCCAGTGAGCGCCGCACCACGGCGGGCGTGCAGCGTTCGGACAGGAAGCGACGGGACTGGTCGCGCAACTGCTTCAGGTCGTCGGAAAAGTCGAAATTCATGATGATCCCCCCTTGGCGAAACCTTGCCCGCCTGACGGCGCGATGGAAAGCATCATCCTTGATTGCTGCCCGGCAGGCCGCGGGGAAACAGGTTGGCGGCCAGCAGCCCGCCATCGACATCCAGCGTGGTCCCGGTGATGTAGCGCGCCATATCGGACGCCAGGAACAGCGCCGCTCGGCCGATATCATCGGGTGTGCCACGCTGCCGCATTGGCAACAGGCTGCCGGCATACAGCTCCGCCCGCTGCGGCGTGTCGAACATCCGAGGCGTCACGATATGCCCCGGCGCGATGGCATTGACCCGGATGGCGTGCGGTGCCCATTCCACCGCCATGGTCTGCACTAGGCTGATCAGCCCGGCCTTCGCGGCGCCATACACACCCCGCATCGGGGCGGCCCGCTGCCCGTCCACCGAGGCGATGCCGACGATCGCGCCCGGCTGGCCGCGCCGGATCAGCGATTCCGCCACCTGCCTCGCGACCAGGAAGAAGTAGCGCAGGTTCAGGTGCATCTGCTGGTCCCAGATGTCGGCGGTGGTTTCCAGCAGCGAGCCCCACATGGCGGCGCCGACGATCGACACCATCAGATCGAGACCGCCCAGCTTTGCCTCGGCCTCGGTGACGATCAGGGGAATCTGGTCATCGTCCAGCACGTTGCCGGCGATGGTGAAGGCCCGCCGGTCGAACGCTGCGACCTTCTGCCCGACGGCGTCGGCGCGTTCCGGGACCACATCCACCAGCGCCACGTCACAGCCTGCTCGGGCCAGGAACAGGGCGGTGCTTTCGCCCATGCCCTGGCCACCGCCGATGATCAGGGCTTTCTTGCCGGCCAGCCCGAAGAATGAAGCTTCCGATGACATGGATGATTTCCTCCGCCGTTTTTCGTTGGCGTCAGTGGATCACCATGTGGCCGGGGTTGCAAAACCTGCTCGCTGGGGTGGTTCGTCGAGCGTGAGATTTCCACGTCATCGAACAAAGTCGGCGACCAGTCCAGCGGCGGCAATGCCCGCGGCATGTTGCTATCAGGGACGGTCGCCCGGTCTGGCGCATCATCCTGGGGCAGTCGCAGCGTGCGCGTCAGAAAAGCCTGCCAATCCGACATTTGCAGCCAGGATGTGTTGACCAGCCTCACGATTTCCATGTTCATCACACAAATCTCCCTCTGACGGAATTGCTATCAGACGAAACGTGATTGGTTCGTGATCGACCCGACCAGGGCGCGTGATTCAAACGGGCAACAGGCGGCGATGCGGTTCCGGCGGCAGGATGACGTGGATCGCATCGCCCGGGCGGATTTCACCGTCCGTCACGACCAGCGCCATGACACCTGCCTTGCGGATCAGGTTTCCTTGTGCATCCCGGTCCAGCGTGGCCGCCATCAGGCCCGGCTTGAAGCGGTCGAGCTGAATGCAGGGATTGCGGAGGCCGGTCACTTGGATTTCGGCCGTATCGCCGATGCGCAGCAGTGTGCCGGTGGGCAATGCCAGCAGGTCGATGCCGCTGGTCAGAATGTTCTCGCCGATGTCGCCGGGGCCGATCACGAATCCCTGATGTTCCAGGGCCTGTAGCAGTTCCCGATGCAACAGATGCACCTGGCGCAAATTCGGCTGCGTCGGATCGCGCGCCACGCGGGACCGGTGCTGCACGGTCGTGCCGAGATGCGCGTCGCCCTCCACCCCTAGACCCGCCAGCAACCGTATCCACATCCTGGGCTGCTTGCTGAACCGGTGGGTGCCGCGCTGACTGACTGCCTCGACAATCCCCGCCATCGACCTTTCCTTCAACGGAGCCGAACCATGCATATCACCCCGATCGGAATCGACGCCATCGGCACCCGCACCGAGACCGACTCGATGGGCGCCGTGCAGGTCCCGGCCGACCGGTATTGGGGGGCGCAAACGCAGCGCAGCCTGCATCACTTTTCCATCGGCGACGACCGGATGCCGAAGGAACTGTCGCGGGCGTACGGCATCGTGAAGAAAGCCGCCGCCGAGGTGAACGCGGCGGACGGACGGCTGTCCGCCGACAAGGCCGAAGCCATCATCCAGGCCGCCGACGAGGTCGTCTCCGGCGCTCTGGACGCGCATTTTCCGCTGTATGTCTGGCAGACCGGATCCGGCACGCAGTCCAACATGAACCTGAACGAGGTGATTTCAAACCGGGCGATCCAGCTTCTGGGCGGCACAATCGGCAGCAAGACGCCGGTGCATCCCAACGACGACGTCAACATGTGCCAGTCCAGCAACGACACGTTCCCGACGGCGATGCACATCGCGGCGGTGCTGATGCTGGACGATCTGTTGCTGCCGCAAATCGACGCGCTGGCCGCTTCGATCGAGGAAAAAGCCAAGGCGTGGATGGGCGTGGTGAAAATCGGCCGCACCCATCTGGAGGACGCGGTGCCACTGACGGTAGGGCAGGAATGGTCTGGCTACGCGCATCAGTTGCGCGATGCGATCCGCGACGTCGAGGCAAGCAAGCGGGGCCTGTATGAACTCGCGGCGGGCGGGACGGCGGTCGGCACCGGCATTACGGCGCCGCGCGGGTTTGGGGCGAAAATCGCCGCTCGGATCGCCGCGCTGACCGGCAAGCCATTCATCACCGCGCCGAACAAGTTCGCGGCGCAAGGGTCGCTGGACGCGATGACCCGTTGTTCCGCGGCGTTGCGCGGGTTGGCGGTGGCACTGATGAAAATCGCCAACGACATGCGCTGGCTGGCGTCCGGCCCGCGCTGCGGCCTGGGCGAACTGCTGCTGCCGGATAACGAGCCCGGGTCGTCGATCATGCCCGGCAAGGTGAACCCGACCCAGTGCGAGGCGATCGTGATGATCTGCATCCAGGTCATCGGCGAGGACACCGCCGTCGCCTTCGCCGGCAGCCAGGGCAATTTCGAGCTGAACACCATGCGCCCGATCATTATCAACAACGTGCTGCACTGTGCTCGCATTTTGGCTGATGGTTCGGAGAAATTCCGGTTGCACTCGGTGGAGGGCACGAAGCTGAACGAGAAGCGGATCAGCCAATACGTGAACGAATCGGTGATGCTGGTGACGGCGCTGTCGCCGGTGATCGGCTACGACAAAGCATCGGAGATCGCCCATACGGCGATGGCGGAGGACCTGACCTTGAAGGAGGCGGCGATCCGGTCGGGGGCTGTTACTGGCGAGGATTTTGACCGCATCGTCGATCCTGCTTCCATGGTCGGTGAGGGGCTGGCCGGGAGCTAAAGGCCTCGGGGGTTTGCGTTTCCGGATCGGGGTCGTCGGCGTCATGCCGGTGTGGGGTCGACGTTTCTTTTTTCGAGGCGGATTAGCGGGATGTAGATCGATGAAGGGGATCTTTTCGCGATTGGGCTTGGATGGTGATGCGGTTGCCTGTCGGCGATAAGTCGATTCGCGGCTTGCGTTCGACGATGATCCGTTCGTCACCGGCTTCCACAACCGCACATTCCCTTCATCCACCTGCATCCCGCTCATCCGCCTTCAGAAAACTGCTTTGGCGTTCGGCTTAGGTTTTGGGGGGAGAGCCTACCCGGGGGTGCAAGCATCGGTTTGGCCTGAGGGCAGCGCCCTGGCCTTGGCTTTCATCCTCCGCACGCCTACGCTTTCTTCGGGACCCACGTCCGCCGACCCTAATGACCGATAAACAAGGCAAGAGGACGGCCATGAACGCACCAGTCGATGTCGATCTCAAGACGCGCGCCTATTCCACGCCCCTGGAAGACCTCGATCCCAGCGACCCCAGGATTTACTACGAGGACGCCTGGCAACCGTACTTCGAGCGCTTCCGCCGCGAAGCCCCGGTGCATCGCGTCAAGGACAGCCCGTACGGCCCCTATTGGTCGGTCTCCAAATACAAGGACATCATCCAGGTCGAAGTGAACCACAAGGTGTTTTCCTCGTCCGATGAAGTCGGCGGCATCATGATCAACGATGCGCCCAAGGGCATGGAACGCACCAGTTTCATCCGGATGGACCCGCCGGATCACGACCAGCAGCGGCGTGAAGTCAGCTCCACCGTCAATCCCGTCACGCTGGCCAAGATGGAAGACCTGATCCGCACCCGCACCAACATGGTGCTGGACCGGTTGCCACGCAACGAACCGTTCAACTGGGTGGAACACGTCTCGATCGAGCTGACATCGATGATGCTCGCCACATTGTTCGACTATCCGATCGAAGACAAACGGCAATTGATCCGCTGGTCCGACACGTTCATATGCGACATCAAGGCGCCCGACGCACCGGTAAAGTCGGAGGAAGAGCGCTTCGCCAAGCAGATGGAATTCGCCGAACATATGAACGGCTACTGGGAGGATCGCGCGAAGAAGCCGAAAAGCTTCGACGTGATCTCGATCCTCGCGCACGGCGACGCGACGAAGGACATGACGCTGCGCGAGAAAATGGGCGTGCTGATCCTGTTTCTGGTGGGCGGCAACGACACCACCCGCAATTCCATGACCGGCGGGCTGTGGGGCTTGTCGCAATTCCCCGATCAGTTCCAGAAGCTGCGGGACAATCCTGCGCTGACCACCAGCCTGATCCCGGAAATCGTGCGCTGGCAAACGCCGGTGATCCATATGCGGCGCACCGCGACCGAGGACTTCGAACTTCGCGGACAGCAGATCAAGGCGGGCGACAAGGTGGTGATCTGGTATATCTCGGGCAACCGTGATGAGGACCACATCGACCAGCCGAACCAGTTCATCGTCGATCGCGCCCGCCCTCGCGAGCACATGTCGTTCGGGTTCGGTATCCATCGCTGCCTGGGCAACCGCCTGGCAGAGATGCAGTTGAAAATACTTTGGGACGAAGTCTTGCGCCGCGACATCAGGATCGAGGTGCTGGACAAGCCCGTCTACGCCTATTCCAACTTCCTGCATGCGATCCGCAACCTGCCGGTCCGCATCGCCGCCTGAGCCTTCACCGAGCGTCCTTTCCCAAGAGGCGCTCGGTGTTTACTGCTTCCCCGCCACCGCGCAGGCGTGGTCCTCCAACTGCTCCCCCGAGGCTCGGTTACCAACCGCGAGGTTGGCCTTGTCGTCGAGCAGCACGAATCCGTTGCTGCCGTCGGCAAAGGTTTCGCCCACAAGGACCAGCGTGTGCTTGCTGATGTCGCCGCCGGTGGCGGGATCGCCCTCGGCCAGAATCCGGAACGGGTTGATGCCGTCCAGCGTCTCATGGTTGATGCGGATCGCCTGATAGGAATGGCCGGCCAGCTCGATGGGAAACGGCGTCCACACCCCACCGATCTTGTCGAGATTCGCGGCCAGGATCTTGCGCACGTCGGGCCGGATGCAGTCGATGTGGATATGCAACTGATCCTGCGAGCGTCCGACCGACGAATTGATCGCCAGGGCGATGCCGTCGCGCGGCAACGTTGTCTGCAAGCGATCCTCGACGAAGTAGCGGGCCCGCAACGCGGCATCCCAGTAGTTGGGAGCGTTCATCTCCAGGATCTTCGGGTCCTCGATCCCGCTGATACGCGCAGTCGGGATCAGCAGAAACTGGGCGATGCCCTCTCTGTCTTTCAGCACGGCATAGCCTCGGGCAACGCCTTCCGACAGATTGACCGACGAACAGGGGGTTGGGTCACGTTCCACCTGTTCGTGCGGCACACATTTGCCGTTGACGATCTTCCATAGCGCCGATGGGTCGGCCCGAGCACCGGCGGGTGCGAGGAGCACACAAGCCAGCAACGCCAGGAAGAGGCGCATCAGCCGTCCCCCAACTCCGACCCGGCCAGCAACTCACACAGTTTCGCCATTTCGGTATGATCCGCATTCGGACCAAATTTCGCCTGCGCCGAAACGATCATTTCGTTCACCAACGCGGACAGCGGTGCGGCGGTGGCGGTTTCGCGGCCGACCTGCATGGCGATGGACAGATCCTTCGCCAGCAACCCCATAGCGAACCCCGCGTCGAATTTCCGCGACAGCACAAACTGCTTGAACTTCTTCTGCGTCGAGTTGTTCATCCCCGTCGCGGCGTTCAACACATCCGTCATGACAGCCGGGTCGAGGCCGAAACGCTGGCCGATCAGCAGCGCCTCGATCCCGATCAGGAAACCGCCGGTGCTGACCATGTTGTTCAGCGCCTTCATCGCCTGCCCGGACCCGACGCCGCCGGTTTTCAGCACCGACGCGCCCATGGCGGAAAGCACCGGCATCACCCGATCGATCGTTGCCTCATCGCCCCCGACCATGATCGCGAGTTGCCCGGTCTTCGCCCGCGGCACGCCACCCGAAACCGGACCGTCGATCAGGGTGCCGCCAAGTGCGGCGACCTGTTCGGCCAGACGCTGGGTGACGGACGGCACGCCGGAACTCATTTCGATGATGACGGTGCCGGGCTTCATGCCGGCGAACAGGTTGTCATCGCCGCCGGACAGCACCCGCTCGACGATGACGCTTGTGGGCAGCATCGTGACGATGACGTCCGATGTCTCGGCCAGTTGCCGCAGGCTGTCGGGCGCGAACCCGCCAACCTGCTGCACGAAATTGTCCGCCATTTCGCGGCGCGAATCATTCACGTTGACGGTGAAGCCGGCTTTCACAAGGCAGGCGGCCATCGGCCAACCCATGTTGCCGACGCCGACGAATCCGACTGTCTTGGTCATGGAAGATTACCCTTTCGCCGCGTCGACTTCCTTGAACACCTCAGTGGCGATCTTGAAGGCTTCCAGCGCGGCGGGGATGCCGCAATAGCCGCCGACCTGGACCAGGACTTCCTTGATCTCATCACGGGTCACGCCGTTGGTCAGCGCCGCCTTCAGGTGCAGGCGCAGTTCCGAACCGCGGTTCAGCGCGGACAGCATGCCCAGGTTGATGATGCTGCGGGTCTTGCGGTCAAGCCCGGGGCGGGTCCAGCACATGCCCCACGCCATTTCCGTCGTCATCTGCTGGAACACCGCGTTGAAATCGTCGGCGCGGGCCAGCGAACCATCGACGTAGTCGCCACCCAGCACCTCGCGGCGAACGGCGAGACCCTTCTTGAAGAGTTCGCTTTGGTATTCGGGGCGGTTCGGGACGTCGACCATGGGTTGTCTCCTGATTTCGATTGGACGGGCGGGAACCTAGGCGCGGTCCGACGGACGGGCAAGCCAGCGGTCGGGCAGATCATGGCTTCACGCATCGCCGATCTTGTGTATGGAACGGATCGTGAGGGCCGGATCAGTGCCGGCCGGGTTGAAGGATGCATGGGACAGGTCGCCGAGGACAATATATCACACGTTCGTGACAGCCGGACGCTGCGCGACGCCGCGTCGCTGCTAGCCGCCGGTCTGATCGCGGAAGCCGATGTCGCCGGCATCGCGGCGACCGAGGCGCGCTATGCCGTCGCCATCCCTCCGGCGATGCGCGCGTTGATCGAGGCACCGGACGATCCGATCGGACGGCAGTTCATTCCCGATTTCTCCGAGTTGACGACTGCTTCGTTCGAACGTGCCGATCCGATCGGCGACGACGCGCTGTCTCCGGTCAAGGGCGTGGTGCATCGCTATCCGGACCGGGCGCTGCTGAAACCGTTGCTGATCTGCCCGGTGTATTGCCGCTTCTGCTTCCGCCGTGAACATGTCGGCCCCGACGGCGGCGTGTTGACTGAGACCGAGTTGGAGGCCGCGTTCGCATGGTTCGCCGCCCATCCGGCGGTGACCGAGGTCATCCTGACCGGCGGCGATCCGCTGATGCTGTCGCCTCGGCGGTTGAGCGGCATTATCGCCCGCCTGTCGGCGATGCCGCATATCCAGACGATCCGCGTCCACTCCCGCGTGCCTGTGGCCGATCCGGAGAGGCTGACGGACGATCTGGCCGCCGCCATGGAAACCGATCGGTCGCTATGGCTGGTCGTCCATGCCAACCATGCGCGGGAGTTCACGCCGGCCGCGGGGCAGGCGTTGCGACGGGTGCGGGCGCTGGGGATTCCGTTGCTGGGGCAGTCGGTTCTGTTGCGCGGCGTCAACGACAGTCCGGCGGCGCTGGAGGCGTTATTCCGAGCGATGGTTTCAGTTCGGATGAAACCATATTATTTGCATCAGTTGGATCCCGCACCCGGCACTGCTCGGTTTCACGTCCCGATCGAGGAAGGCCGCGCACTGCTGGAAACGTTGCGCGGACGGGTGACGGGACTGGCGTGGCCGACTTATGTGCTGGATATCCCGGGCGGGTTCGGGAAAGTCCCGATCGGGCCGGATTACCGGCTGGCGGATGGATCGGTGCGCGACATTCGGGGCGTTATTCACCCGGCTTAGCCGTTTGTTATGGAATTGCTGGGCCTGATCGCGCCGGCAGCGGTTTCCTGGCGCAAGGGTAAAAGGATTTATGACAATGGACGACGTTCGCTATACTGGCGACGGTGGCGAGATGGACGGCGTCGGTCCGAGGGTCGCCGATACGTTGCCGCCTCCGGACCAACTGGTGATCCCGGACGACGGGGTGAAGGTGACCTTGACGCTTAGCCGGCAGAGCGTCGATTTTTTCAAGCAAGTGGCTCGGAAGCACCATGTGCCTTACCAACGCATGATCCGCAATCTGGTGGACGAATATGCCCGGATTCATCGGTGAGGTTGTTTCATTTGGATAAAAGAAATTTGGAACCGCAAATAAACGCAAATTAACGCAAATAAAGAAAGCTGAAAACTCTATCTGCGTTCATTTGCGTTCATCTGCGGTTCCAAATCGCTTCTTTACGACACCACCAACGGCAGCGGCTGTTCCCCCAGCATATCGCGCAGGATCACATCGCGGGCTTCCTCCAGATCAAGCCCGTTCGTTTCAATCAGTCCGGCCGTATCCTGCAGGATCGCATCGACGTCCTGCATGATCTTCAGGCGCTTGAACAAATCGGGGCGCTGCAACCCCATGCTCTCGCCCACCAGTTCGAGGAAATTGACGACCTCGAAGGGCCAATCGCGTTCGTGACTGCACAATTCCCTGTGACAGGCATGGTAGACCCCGGCCAGTGCGGTCACCCCGGCGTCGGCGGCAGCCTGCAACTGATTACGGTGCAGGTCCTGCTTGAATGCCGGCAGCGGGGTCAGCTTGTTGCACATGTAACCAACCCGCGGTTGCTCCAGATCGACGAAATCCAGGCCGGGAATGGCGCACAGGATCGCTCGCGCGGCCTCGGGCACTCCAGGGGTGCCGGGATGCTCGTGCAGGCCGACCCGCTTCTCGACACGGTGTTTCAGCAGCGGCCGCAGCGTGTCCAGACGTTCGGCCAGGAAGCGGACAAACGGCGCCATATCCAGGTCGGACTTGGCGGCCGGGGCGGCGATCTCCATCAGTTGCACCTGGCAGGTCGGGCACCAGGACAGCGCACGCGGGGCGGCGGCGGCAAGCCGGTCGACGGTGCGATAGGCGATGCGGCCGGACGTGGCGAGGTCTCCGGCGCCGAATTGCAGCACGCCGCAGCAGGCGGACGGCCCGCCCATCACCCGGTAGCGGATCCCCATGGCATCCATGATATCGAGCGCCAGCAGCACGATATGCGGCGTCTTCATGACGTTGCACCCGGTGTAGAAGACGATCTCCGGCGCGTCGTCCTCGTCGGGGCCGGGGCGGAAGCGGGCCAGCGTGTCGGGCGGCAGTTGCAGGCGCGACAAGACGCGGACGCCCTTGGTCATCGCGCCGAAGCGGGCGAACGCGGTTTGCCGGCGCGCAGTGGGTGCGTCGTGGTTCAATGTCGCGACCCTGGCAAGGGCCAGCATCAGCCGGGGATTTACGCCATGCTGGCACGCCGGGATGCAATGCCCGCTGCCGGAGCAGACCGCCGCCCATTGGCTTGCTTCCGCATGGACGCCACCGCGCAGGACGGTCAGGATACCGGCCGTCAGGGCCCGCGGGTTGGACGTATCGAGGCCGGCTGGGGCAGGCATCGGGCATACTTCCGCGCAGGCGCCGCAGGTGGTGCAGCGATCAAGGATTTCCGCCACTTTACCGCCAAGGGCGTATTCCATCGTTGGAGCGTCCATGTTCGGGTCCTCCGGTTCGTGCCGGGATAATGGCGCCAAAACGGGGAATCAGGGAAGGGTACGTTCGATATTTGTCCGCCGGCGGATTTGCATAGTTCCGGCGCGAGGGCGATAGTCGCGGCGCTTCGGGATGGTCCCGGGGCAAGCGTTCTCAGGGCGGGGTGAAAGTCCCCACCGGCGGTGATTGCGAGCAATCGCATCAGCCCGCGAGCGCCCGCGTTCCAGCAGGAACACGGGGTCAGCAGACTCGGTGCAATCCCGAGGCCGACGGTATAGTCCGGATGGAAGAGAGCGCGAGGCTTCGCTGTGCCCGCTCGCTCCTGCGGCGGTCCGGTTGAGGAATCGTGCGCCCTGATTCTGGTCTCAACCGTTGACGAGGAAGCCATGAATCAGTCTGACAACATCACAACCGCTCAATTCGGCCGGGAGACGCAACGTATTGCGTTTGTCCAATCCGGCTGGCACCAGGACATCGTCAATCAGGGCCGCGACGCGTTCCTGGCAGAAATGGCGCGGCGAGGTGTGCCGCGTGGCAGTATCGATCTCTATACTGTGCCAGGGGCGTTCGAAATTCCTCTCCACGCCAAGCTGCTTGCCAAGACTGGCAGGTACGCCGCCATCGTCGCCTGTGGCTTCATTGTCGACGGCGGCATCTATCGTCATGAATTCGTTGCTGGCTCGGTTATCCAGGCGCTGATGTCCGTGCAACTTGAAACCGAGGTCCCGGTGTTTTCCTGCGTGCTGACGCCGCAGCACTTCCACGAACATGCGGATCACCGCGATTTCTTCATCGCGCATTTTCTGGTCAAGGGAACTGAAGTCGCCACTGCCTGTATCGATGCGCTCACCAGTTTAGCAACTGTGCATGAACTGACGCGCGCGGCCTGATACCGGCCGGGCAGATGACGTGCCTGTCGTCTGCCCGGCCCCACCGTCAGCGTTCCGCAAATTGCAGATCAGCGAACATCCCCAACATACGGCTCTGCGTATACAAATCACCTACAGA
The DNA here is from genome assembly GCA_036272115.1 of Rhodopila sp. GTDB lineage: Bacteria > Pseudomonadota > Alphaproteobacteria > Acetobacterales > Acetobacteraceae > Rhodopila. Next base: position 16,837 of record DATAZJ010000446.1, read on the forward strand.
AACGAAATCGGGTCCACATCCACATCCACCCGCCCGCCCCGAGGCACCTTCACCGCACCCAGCCAGGCCCGTAGGATCGGCTGCACCGCCACATCCCGCCGCACCTTCAGCAGCAATCGCCGCCGGTGCCGTCCGCGCAGCAGCGACATCGGCGCCGGCGCTGGCCCCAGCACCACGATCCCATCCCCGCGCGGCGCCGCCCAACCCAGATCGCGCGCCAGCGCGTCGGCCACCGCGGCAGAATCCGCGCTGACGATCAGTGCCGCCAACCGCCCGTACGGCGGCCATTCGCCGTCGCGCCGGCTCTCCGCCTCACTGGCCATGAATGCGTCCAGATCGCCTTGCAGGAGCGCCTGCATCACCGGATGATCCGGAATGAACGTCTGCAACATGACGCGCCCGGGAGCCTCCGCCCGCCCTGCCCGGCCGGCCACCTGATGCAGCAACTGCACCGTCCGTTCGGACGCGCGCAGTTCGCCGCCCGCCAGCCCAAGATCGGCATCCACCACGCCCACGAACGTCAGGTGCGGGAAGTGCCAGCCCTTGGCGACAAGCTGGGTGCCGATGATCAGGTCCACGGCGCGTTCCTCGATCGCGTGCGCCGCCGCCGCCGCCGCGTGCGGGCCGGAGATGGTATCGCTCGCCATGATCAGCCGCCGAGCGGCCGGAAACACCGTGGAGGCTTCCTCCGTGATACGTTCGATGCCCGGCCCGACCGCGGTCAGGCTGTCGGCGGCCCCGCAGGCCGGGCATTCCGGTGGGATCGGGATCGTGTGGCCACAATGATGGCAGAGCAGCTGTCCGCGCGCCCGGTGCTCGACCAGCCAGGCGGTGCAGTTCGGGCATTGCATGCGATGCCCGCAGTGGCGGCACAATGTCAGCGGCGCATAGCCCCGGCGGTTCAGGAACAGCATCGCCTGCTCGCCCCGATCCAGGGTGTCCCGCACCGCCTGAACCAGGCCGGGTGCCAGGAACCGCCCGCGCTCCGGCGGCGTCTCCCGCAAATCGACCAGCGTCACCGCCGGCATCGACGCGCCACCGTGTCGGCTGGCCAGCCGCAAATGCGCGTACCGCCCTGCCTCGACATTCGCCACCGTCTCCAGGCTCGGTGTCGCCGAGACCAGCAGGGCGGGGGCGCTGCAAAACCGAGCGCGCACCACCGCCATGTCGCGCGCGTTATAGACGACTCCGTCCTGCTGCTTGAACGCCGCCTCGTGTTCCTCATCCACCACGACCAGCCCCAGGTCGGGGAACGGCAGAAACAGAGCCGACCGGGCGCCGACGACGACCGGCGCCTGACCTTCGGCGACCGCTTGCCAGGTAATCTTGCGGACACGGGACGGCAGATCCGAATGCCACACCGCCGGCGCGACGCCGAAGCGGCGCTGGAAACGCTCGATCCATTGGGAGGACAGGGCGATCTCCGGCAGCATGACCAGCGCCTGGCGACCGGCGCGCAGGCAGGCGGCGACGGCCTCCAGGTAGACCTCGGTCTTGCCGGAGCCGGTGACGCCATCCAGCAGGGTGACCGAGAAAACGCGCGCCGCCACCGCATTCCGCAGCGTGGCGGCGACGCCCTGCTGCTGGTCCGACAGCGCCGGCCCTTCATGGTCGGGGTCGGGGCGTGCGAATGGCGCACCGGGGGCGGCGGTCTCGGTGATCAGCAACCCGGCCTCGGTCATGCCTCGCAGAACGGCGGTACTGACCCCGGCCTCACGCAGCAGGTCGGCGGCCAGCCGCGGTTCCTGGCGATCCAGTGCATCCAGCACGCGCTGGCGTGGCGGGGTGATCCGCACCGCCGGCGGCGGATCGGCGCGGCGGTAGCGGACGACCGGACGGGCCGAACCGGACAGGACGCGCAGCGCCATCGCCATCACCTCGCCCGGCGGTGACAGTGTGTAGGACGCGATCCAGTCGATGAACCGGCGCAGCGCCTCGCCCATCGGCGGCGTGTCGAGCACGCCGACAACCCGCTTCAACTTGTGTTCGGGGACCGCCTGGTCCGTCGGCGCATCCCAGACCACGCCGACTTCCTCCCGCCGGTTCAGCGGCACCAGGACCACGTCGCCCGGCTTCACATCCAGATCGAGTGGAACGCGGTAGTCGAACGGGCCGGGAAACGGGTATGGCAGCAGCACCGGGACCCGGCGCTCCCCTTCCCCGTTCGGCTCTGACTGGAACAGCATGGCATTGTGTATCCGCCCCGCCGGCCGGGCGGAAGCCAGGTGCCCATGCCGCGGCGCCGTCAAGGCCTGGGTTTACGGATCAGCGGGATGATTACGCCATTGCCGCGAACGATCGGCAAAAGCTGGCCGTTGCGGCTCAGCGCGGAATTACCGCCGGATTCCCAGGTCAGCGGTGGCGCCGGCGGCCATGTGAGGGGTGCATTCACACCTCCAACCCGAGAGCTATGGGTCAGCAAAAGGTCATCGGCAAGGACGAAGGGCCGGATCGCGTTGAAAAGATCGTCGACGGAATATGGCTTCTCCAGCACTGCGGTCGCGCTGGCCCGTTCAGCCGCCGCCCTGACCTTGGGTGACGGTTCGGTCGCTGTCAGCACGACGGGCCGGTCGGCGTATCCCGGCAGCCGCCGGATGCGGGCACAGGCGTCGTAAGCCCCCAGATGCAGCCTTGTGTCCAGAACCACCAGATGCGCGACCGTCTGGCTGGCGTAGCTCTCGGCTTCCAGACCGGAGGCGGCCAACAGAACAGCGAAGTCCAGACGTGAGAACTCCACGCGCAGGACGCTGCTGATGATCGGATCAAGTTCGGCGATGATGACGATCGGGGGCGTGGACATGCCAACGCATGATGGCCGGCAATAGTTGATGAAGGGTTAAAGGGACGCCGGCTCCTTTCAGGTCACCGCGTCCTGGTCAGTGAACCGCGTCCTGGTCAGTGAACCGCGTCCTGGTCAGTGAACCGCGTCCTGGGAACCGAAAGCGCCGGAAATCGTTACCCTGCGATGCCGCCGGATTGCAGGTGCCGCCGGGGACAGCAGAAGGGGCCGGTATTGCAACCGAGAGCGAACTGGAAAGGCTTTCTGAAGATCGCCGAGATCGTTTGTCCGGTGGCGCTTTATACCGCGGCGTCAACGGCGGAACGCATCGCCTTCCACACGATAAATCGAGCGACCGGCAACCGGGTGCGTCGTCAGTTCGTCGACGGCGAGACCGGAAAACCGGTGGACAAGGACGACCAGGTCAAGGGCTACGAGGTCGGACCAGATGAGTACGTGATCCTGGAACCGGAGGAGGTCGCTGCGGCGGTGCCGGACAGCAACAAGACGCTCGCCGTGGATACGTTTGTCCGTTGCCGCGACATCGACGATGTCTATTTCGACAAGCCGTACTATCTCGCTCCTTCGGACCCGCACGCCGCATCGGTGTTCGTGCTGATCCGCGACGGTCTGCGGGCGCAGAAGGTCGCGGCCCTCGCCCGTACCGTGCTGTTCCGCCGCGCGCGGACGCTGTTGGTTCATGCACACGGCGACGGCCTGATCGCCACGACGCTGAACTTCGACTACGAGGTCCGTTCGGCCAAGGACGCCTTCGATGACGTGCCGGCGCTCGAGATCAAGGGCGAGATGCTGGAACTTGCCGAACACATCATCAAAACGAAAACCGGAAAATTCGATCCGTCTGCCTTCGATGATCGCTACGAGGCGGCGCTCGCCGAACTGGTGAAGGCGAAGCAGGACGGCCGCAAGCTCGAAACGCCCAAGGCGCCGAAGCCCGGGAAAGTGGTCGACCTGATGGCGGCGTTACGCGAGAGCGCCGGCCGGACGGTCAAGAAAACACCCCGCGCCACCGGCACCAAGCGGAAAGCGGCCGCGCCGCGCCGGAAAGCGAGTTGACGCATGACATCGGCGGCCTTCCGGAAAAGCGGGATCTGACGGCGACAGCAGAGCCGAAGGGTGAAGCGGCATTCAACTTAGGTTCCGACGCGGAACAGACGCTCCAGGGGAAGCATGGCTGGCTGATACCATCATGCCTTTTTTCAAGACTGGCACTGGAAGTCGTGGACGGCGGGCCTGCGCCTGCCAAGACGACGAAATAACCCTATGCTTGATGCTTCGATTCCTCTGCGTCGGCCCCTCAGCGGCCCTTTGGCTTACCATCCGATGCAATGCTCTTGCGCAGCGCATCCATGATGTTGACCACATTTGTCGGCGCCTCAGACCGCGGTTTCGCGACCTTTGCCGGTTTCTTGCCCTTTTGCTTGGACGCAATGATCTCCAGCAATCGGTCCTGCACGGGATCATCGATCATCTTTGGATTCCAAGGCTTCGTGCGCGCATCGATCATCTGCCGCAGCAGCGTCATCAGCTTGGAATCCGGTTGTTCGTCGGTGATCTTCCCGAAATAGACGTCGGTATCGCGCACCTCGTCGCCATAGCGCAGTGTCCACAGCACGATGCCGGACCCGCGAGGTTCCAACATCACTGCGCGTTCGCGATGATACAGCACCAGCCGCGAGATGCCGACCATGCCGGTCGTTTCCATCGCGCCGCGGATCACCGAGAAGGCTTCTTCGCCGACCTCGTCATTCGGCGTCAGGTAGTGCGGCCGATCATACCAGATC
>DATAZJ010000447.1:0-7381 GCA_036272115.1 Rhodopila sp.
CGTCCAAGACCGGCCGGTCCTATTCCGCAGCGACCGTCGGGCGGATCCGCGACGCATCGGCCGCCTCCGTGGCCTTCCTCGCGTCGATCTCCGACTGGACGATCGCCGCCTTCTCCGTCACCAGCTCGACGATGTGGTCGACCATCGAGGCGCCGTCGATCGTGTGGTCGGTCTTGCCGGCGGCGTAAATCATGTGCCGCCCGTTGCCGCCGCCGGTGACGCCGATGTCGGTCATCAGCGCCTCGCCCGGCCCGTTCACCACGCAGCCGATGATCGACAGCGTCAGCGGCGTTTCGATATGCCCCAGCCGTTCTTCCAGCGTCTGTACGGTCTGGATCACATTGAACCCTTGGCGCGCGCAGGACGGGCAGGAGATCACTTTCACCCCGCGATGGCGGATGCCCAGCGTCTTCAGCATGTCCCAGCCGACCCGGACCTCTTCCGCCGGCTCATCCGACAGCGACACCCGCAGCGTGTCGCCAATGCCGGCCCACAGCAGCGACCCCAGCCCGATCGAGGACTTCACCGTCCCCATCCGCCGCCCGCCGGCCTCGGTGATGCCGATATGCGGCGGGTGATCGCAAACCTCAGCCAGTTGCTGATACGCCGCCACCGCCAGGAACACGTCCGACGCCTTCACGCTGATCTTGAAGTCGTGGAAATCGTGCTGCTGCAGGATGTTCGCATGATACAGCGCGCTTTCGACCAGCGCCTCGGGGTTGGGCTCGCCGTATTTCTCCAGCAGGTGCTTCTCCAGCGACCCGGCATTGACCCCGATCCGCATGCTGCAGCCGTGATCCCGCGCCGCCCTGATCACTTCCTTCACCCGCTCGTCACTGCCGATGTTGCCGGGGTTGATGCGCAGGCAGGCGGCACCGCTTTCGGCGGCCTCGATCGCGCGTTTGTAGTGGAAATGGATGTCGGCGACGATCGGCACGTTGACCTCGTGCACGATCTCCTTCAACGCCAGCGCGCTCTCCTTGTCGGGGCAGGACACGCGGACAATGTCCACCCCCGCCAGCTCCGCCAGCCTGATCTGTGCGATCGTCCCCTGAACGTCGGTGGTCAGGGTGTTGGTCATCGTCTGCACCGTGATCGGTGCGCCGTCCCCAACCGGGACCTTGCCGACATAGATCCGGCGAGACTTGCGCCGGATGATTTCCTGATAGGGGCGATAGCTCATGCAAGTCTCCTTCAGCGCGGGCGTGCGCCCCACAACACAGACCGGGGGCGCGACGATCTGCGCGGCCTCCGCCTATTATGGGGTCTCCGGACGAAATTCGCTACGGGTGGGGCCGCGACAGGTGGGCCGCTACGGATGAGGATGTGTCGAGACAAGCTGCGGTGTCGTGGCGGCGGTCACCTTGCCGTCCTTGATCTGCTCGGGATCGAGCGAGATGTCACGCCGCACCACGCCCGATCCGCCCAGGCTGGGGGTCGGCGCGCCATCCACCTCGATATCGGTCCCCCCGGCATTGCCGGTGGTCAGCACCAGGTCGGTGCGCGGCGGCACCGGCCAGGTGTCCCCGGCTTTCAGTATCCGGTTCAGCAGTACGTTGCCGCTGTGATCCTTAACCTGCATCCAGGCATCGGCGGTGGCGCGCAGGACGATCCGGTTGGCATCGGCGGCGGCCGGCACCGGGGCGACTACCGGGGCGGCCGGCGTCAGGCCGGCAGTGGCGACGTCGTCGGACGGCTCCGGCTGCAACTGCGCGGCGGCAGCCGAGGTGGGTGAGATCGACACCGCCGGCGGCGCCACCATCGGGGGTGAGCCCGGATCGGCCAGGACAATCTTCGGCGCGGCGGCGACCGGCGCGCCGGCCGAGGTCGCCACTGCCGGCTTATCCAAAGGATCCGGCGGCAAAGCCTGCTGCGCCAGCGGAGCCAGCCGCTGCGGAATCGCGGCGACGGTTTCGGCGGGCAGCCGGCCCTCCCCGGACAATCGATACCACCCCGCATAGGCACCGGCCGCCAGGACCAGCCCCAGCAGCAGCACCGCGCCGGCTGGCATCCCACGTTCCGGCATCGGCACCGGGAAAACCAGTTCGGGACGGCGGCTGAATTCGGCGGCCTCGGTGCGGAAGCGGCGGACCATTTCCTCGGCGTCCATCCCCAGCGCACTGGCATACGTGCGCACGAAGGCCAGGGCATAGGCGTTGCCTGGAAGCAACGATATGCGGCCTTCCTCCAGCGCCTCCAGATGCGGCAGCCGGATGCGCAGCGTGAAAGCGATATCCTGCAATGACAGGCCCAGGCGTTCCCGGGCCTCTCGTAAATCGGCACCTGCCCGCACGGCGGCGGGTGGCTCCGTCACCAATGGCGTGACGGTCGACATCATGCCCCGACTTTCAACCAGTTTCGCCCTGCGTTCTTGCAGCACTGGCAGCCCCAATCCGGTTCCAAACGCAGGTGGAAAAATGTGTGCCGCCCCGTCCGTGCCGGTTTGACAAAAGACTTCTAGACCACACAGTCAATTTTTCCAACGCCCTATAGTGTACCATTTTGTGCTCCGATGGCCTTGACGGCCGCCCCTGGAGCGAAATTGAACGCCACCGTTGCGCCGCGGTGACACGGGCCGGCTGATGAATTTTCAGTTAACGATCGCCTGTTCGCGTGCCCAGGTCGCCACCGGTTCGCGCAATCCGAACCCGCTGCTGCGCCGGATCGCCGTCAACACCGACCGGAACGAACGCAGGTCGACCTGCGCGAACATCGCCTTGATCGGCAGGATCCCGCTCGCCGGCATCGACAACGTCGTCACCCCCAGCGCCGCCAGCACCAACGCTTCCAGCGGCCGAGACGCCACTTCCCCGCAAATCGACACCGGCACCGACGCCGCCCCGGCAGCGGCGACCAGTTGATCGACCAGATCCAGCATCGGCTGCGACAGAAAATCATAGCGGTCATACAACGACGGCGTGCCGCGATCCGCCGCGAACAGAAACTGCAACAGATCGTTGGACCCGATCGATATGAAATCGGTCTCCTTCACCAGTTCGGGAAGCTGCCACATCAGCGACGGCACCTCCATCATGGTGCCGATCCGCAATGTTTCCGGCGCCGGGCGCACCCGCTTTGCCTCCGCCTGCAGCAACCCCTTCGCCGCTCGGAATTCCGCCACCGTGGCGACCATCGGAAACATCACTGAAAGGTGACGCCCGCCGGCGGCCAGCAGCAGCGCGCGCAACTGCCGGCGCAGCAAGGCCGGCCGGTCCAGCCCGACCCGCAGCGACCGCCACCCCATGGCCGGATTTTCCTCCTCCACGACCGTGCCGGGCAGCAGCTTGTCGGCACCCAGGTCCAGCGTGCGGAACATCACCGGCTTGTCGCCCGCCTCGTCCAGCACACGCGCGTAGATCGCCGCCTGCTCCGCCACATCGGCAACCGAACCCCGGGCCAGCATGGCGATTTCAGTGCGGAACAGCCCGATGCCGTCAGCCCCGGTGCGGGCAAGCTGCGGCAGTTCCAGGCTCAGCCCGACATTCAGCATCAGCTTCAGCTCGATCCCGTCGGCGGTGACGGCAGGACGGTCACGCCACGTCGCCAGTTCCGCATACTTGGCGCTGCGAGCTTCCCGCGCTCGGACATAGGCGTCGCGCACGGCGGTCTCCGGCCGCAGAATGAACTGCCCGTCATCGCCATCCACCACCGCGTCGTCGCCCTGTTCGGCGCTGTCCAGCATGCCGCGCAGACTGCCGATCGCCGGAATGCCCAGCGCACGCGCCAGGATGGCGGCATGGCCGGCGGGGCTGGCTTCCTCGATCGCCACCCCGGCGATGCCGCGGGCATGCCAATCCAGCAACTCGGCCGGACCCAGGCGCCGGGCCAGCAGGATCGCGCCCTCGGGAACCGGCGCACGCGGCGCCTCGCCGGTCAACGCGGTCAGCAGCCGGTTGGCCAGGTCCTCCATATCGGCGAGCCGCTCACGCAGATACGGGTCGCTGATCCGCCGCATCCGGTCGTGCAGTTCGCTGGCGACACGCTGCACCGCCGCCTCGGCCGTCGTGCCGCCACGGATCACGTCGCCCACACGCCGCAGCCAGCCGGCATCCGATGCCACCAGCCGGTAGGCCTCCAGCACCTCGCGAGATGCGTTCACATCCGCCGCGCGCCCGTTGCTGGGCACCTCGGCGAACAGATCGTCCAGCCCACGCTGCATGCGGTCCACCGCCTGCTCCAGCCGCGCCTGTTCGGCCTTGGGGTCCTCGGCGAGCAGCCGAACGACCGGCCCGGCCGACCGCAGCAGGATGATCGGGCCGACGGCGATCCCCGCCATCAGCGGTGCGCCGGCGAACAGTCGCGGCACCGTCGCGGCGAGCCCCTCAGGCGACCCGTCGGTGGCCCCGCTGCCGGACAGCATCTCGGCAACCAGCATCGCCACGGTCTCCAGGTCGTCGATCTCGGCTTCGGTGAAGTTGCGCGGGGTGCGGTTCTGCACCACCAGCACGCCCAGGGTGCGGCCGGACCGGCGCACCGGGATCGACAACAGGGACGCGAACGGTTCCTCGCCGGTTTCCGGGCGATAGGCAAAGGCGGGATGGTTCTGCGCGTCCGGCAGGTTCATCACCGAACCGGTGGCGGCGCACAGCCCGACAATGCCCTCACCCACCCGCAGCCGGGTCTGGCCGATGGCATCCTGCCGCAGCCCCTCGGTGGCCGTCAGTTCCAGGATGTCGCCCGGGCGCTGCACGTAGACGGAGCACACTTCGCTGACCAGTTCGGACGCGACCAGCCGGACCAGCGTCGACAGCGGCGCCGACCCATGCGCCCGCAGCGTCCGTAAGCGGGACAGCAGGTGCCGTGGCTCACTCATGCGCCAAGGACGATATCGTCACGCCGGTCATTTCGCCATCGCCCCCTTTCCCGCTGCGATCGGCCAATACGGGCCCCACGTGGCCGAAACATGGCCATCCTGTCCAGTGAGGACACAGAATCGCCCGAGCGTCCTGCCCGGGACAGCCGTCAGCACCAACCTCACGGGAAAGCAAGACACGGCCGCCCGGCACACTGCCATCATCATGGCCGGCACACGCTCGGCCACAAGACGGAGGCAGAGGCCGGGGCAGCCCCCGAACCTTATCCTGGGATCTACGGCGGGGCAGTGCCCCGCTTCGACCTGCCCTACCGCCGCCACCATCCGCGTTTCGGCTCCGCCGGCGGTTCCCCACCGGCGCCGACCAAAATCGGCTTGATCGCCGGTTCGGCAAGGGCCGGTTCCGTGGCCGGTTCAGGGGCCGCTTCAGGGGCCGGTTCAGGTGCGGTGTCGTTGGCCGGAACCGGCGACGCCTCCGGTTCACCCGCCGCTTGCAACGCCTCATCCGCCGGTTCGCCCGCCACTGGCAAAGTCTCGCCCACCGGTTCGGCCGCGGCCTGCAAAGCCTCCCCCGCCGGTTCTGGCGCCGAAGAATTGACGATATCAGCCCTTGCCTCAGCCTGGGGCTCAGCCCGTGGCGGCGCCGGTTCGGGCTCAGGCTCTACCACCGGTTCGGCTGTCGTCTCGCCCGCCATGACAGGTTCGGCGTTCGGCGCGTCGGGTTCCGGCGCGGTGTTGTTGGCGATCTCCGCCGCCACCGCGACCCGAGGCGCCGGCCTGGCTTCAGCCGCCCGCTCCGCCTGGTCCATCACGTCGAAAATATCGAACGCGCGCCCGCCGAATGGATCGGCCGGCGTCGGGCCGGCATAAACCGGCGGCAATTCCGGCTGATCGGCACCGGGCGCCGCGAACGGCGACAACTCACCGTCACCCTGTGGCCGCCGCCGCCGCCCGCCACGCCGCCCACGCCGGCGATTGCGCGGATCGTCGTCCGATGCGGGCGCGGTTTCGCCCGCTTCGGCCGGCGCCTCGGCCAACAGATCGGCCGCTTCGACCGGAGCAGCCGGCAAACCGGCCTCCTGCGCCTCGCCGCTTTCGGCCTGCACCTCGACAGGCTCGTGTGCTGCTTCGCCGGGGGCCTCCTCGGCCGTGTCCGCCTGCGGCTCATCCCGCCGTCCGCCACGCCGCCGCCGCCGCCGCCGCTTGCGCCGCCGTTCGGCGTCCTCGGCACTGCCGTCGCCCGCCGCATCCGCGGCCTTCTGTTCGGGGGTATCCTCCTCGCCGTCATCGTCGTCCTCATCCTCGGACACGACGGCATCGGCCTCTTCCTCCTCGTCGTCCTCGGATTCAGTCACCGGAGACGGCATCGACCGTTCCACCGTCACCACCGGAGGCATCTCGTCAGGCGACCGGGTCCGCAGCTTCTCGATGCGGAACTGCGGCGCGATCTGCGCGTCGTCCGCCGCCACGATGACCCGCATCGTATAGCGCAGCTCGATCTCCTGCAGCCGCTCGCGCTTGTGGTTCAGCAGATACAGCGCAACCGGGGTCGAGACATGCACGATGATCTCGGCCGAACGGCGCTTGCTGCCCTCGTCCTCGATGCCGCGCAGCACATGGATCGCCGCGTTTTCGGTGCTGCGAACATGGCCCGTGCCGCCGCAATGCGGGCACAGGATGAAGCTGGTTTCGGCGAGCGACGGACGCAGCCGCTGCCGGCTCATCTCCAGCAGCCCGAAATGGCTGATATGCCCCACCTGGATGCGCGCTCGGTCGTTCTTCAGCGCCTCCTTGATCCGGCGCTCCACCATCGCGTTGTGCCGCTTCGACTCCATGTCGATGAAGTCGATGACGATCAGCCCGGCCAGATCGCGCAACCGCAACTGCCTGGCGGCCTCGTCGGCGGCCTCCAGGTTGGTCCGCAGCGCGGTTTCCTCGATGTTGCGCTCACGGGTGGACCGCCCCGAGTTCACGTCGATCGCCACCAGCGCCTCGGCCTGGTTGATCACCAGATAGCCGCCGGACCGCAACTGCACGGTCGGCATCAGCATGCCGTCGAGCTGCGCCTCCACCTGGTTTCGCGCGAACAGCGGCTGCCCGTCGCGCCACATCTGCACCTTCGTGGCGTGCGACGGCATCAGCATGCGCATGAAGTCGTGCGCCGCCCGCCAGCCGTCCTCGCCGTCCACCAGGATCTCCTCGATGTCGCGCGAGTAGACGTCGCGGATCGAGCGCTTGATCAGGCTGGCCTCTTCGTAGATCAGCGCCGGCGCCACCGACTTCATGGTGTGCTCGCGGATGTCGTCCCACAGCCGCAGCAGGTACTCGCAGTCGCGCTTGATCTCCGGCTTCGGGCGATTGGCGCCGGCGGTGCGGACGATCATCCCCATCCCGCGCGGGATATCGAGTTCGGCCATCACCTCCTTCAGGCGGCGGCGATCGGTGGCCGAGGTGATTTTGCGCGAAATGCCGCCGCCGCGCGGGGAGTTGGGCATCAGGACGCCGAAGCGGCCGGCGAGCGACAGGTAAGTTGTCAGTGCCGCGCCCTTGGTGCCGCGTTCCTCTTTG
>DATAZJ010000448.1:0-11585 GCA_036272115.1 Rhodopila sp.
ATCGCGGAAGCTGATGCGCCGGGTTACCGCCCGACGGTACACTCGATCTGACCGTGCGGGTCGTCGGTCGCGATAAACACCGTGTTGTCGTTGTCGAGACCAAACGGCTTGAAGTTGAAGGGCACGTAGTGCTTGTTCGGACAGGCGAGGCTGATGTCGGCGATTTCCGGCACCGCCTCGAGCGCCGCGGTGGCCATTCGGAACAGGCTGTCCTGGATGCTTTTGCTGTAGGTGCCGGCGAATACTTTCAGCAGCGTCGTGAGAACGGTTTCGTTTGCGGCCGCGAAATCCGCTGGCGCCTTCGTCCAGCGCCAGGACGCATTCATCGCGGTCGCGGCGATCCGATCGCCGGTCTCGGGCAGCGTCGTGTAGCGGTCCTGGATAAAGTTCTCCCACCCTGACTCGGTCGCTTTCAGGAACGTAAAGCCGGCGACGCCGGATTCCGTTTTCGATCCAGTACGGGAAGCCGCGACCCGAGCGAAAGGTCGGCCGTTGGCGTCGAGCAGAAAGGCGTGCTTGTGCGGCGCGCCGTCGACATTCAGCCGTGACCACTTGGTCTCATGCCCGGTGACGGTTACATTCTCCACCGAGACGTAGAGGTCGAGCAGCCTGGCCGCGACGGCGGCGCAAAACGCCTCAGTGCCGAGCGCCAGATTTTCGTGGGCGACGACGTTGATGATGTTCTTGATGGTGTCCGTCGCAGCCGAGGTCGAATTGTCGGCTTCGGTGAATGCGATGTCGAAGGTACCCGTCACCATCGCTTCAACCGACAGCTCCCGCACTTCGTAGCGGTCGGATTTGCGGTCGATCCGCATGACCCGGACACCGCCCTTTCCGTAGGTCTTGTCGAGCAGCTTCATTTCATCTCCATCGATGTGCATTCGCCAAGCGGAAATATTCGACGCGTTATGACAAGTGTCTGGAACCAGACTCATATTGAAATAGCGCCTTGGGCGAGGATTGGCGAGCGATATCGGCAGGAATGCGCGGCTTTCCGGAGAATTCGGCAGCGGGCTGTTCCGCAACGTACCGCCCGACCGATGGGTCGTCCCCGAATTGCAACGCGATGGCCTGTTCCATACCGGCGGCACAGCGGCTACGCTACCCGACAACCCGGGTTCCGGCCGTTCGCGGTCGGGGGCCCGGTTCTGGCCGACCAATCAACGACGGAAGGAAATGGGGATGAAACTCTATTACGCACCAGGCGCTTGCTCGATCGGCATCCACATCCTGCTGGAGGAAGTCGGCAAACCCTATGACGTGGTTGCAGTGAACCTGCGCGAGGGCGAGCAGCACAAGCCGGCGTTCACCACAGTGAACCCGAAATCCAAGGTGCCCACTCTGGCCCGCGATGACGGGTCCGTGCTGACCGAGTTTCCGGCGATCGCCTATTGGCTGGCGCGGTCCAACCCGTTCGCCAACCTGCTGCCCGACGACATCGACCAGCAGGCGCAGGCGCTGGAATTGCTGGATTATGCCGTCGCCACCATCCACATGCAGGGCTTCGGCCGGCAGTTCCGTGCCGCCAACTTCACCCCGAACGCGGCGGATGAGGAAGCGGTCAAGACCAAGGGCCGGGATATCGCCGAAAAAGGCTTCGCCCTTGTCGACAAGGCGCTGGCTGGCAAGGACTACGCGGTGGGTCAATTCTCCATCGCCGATGTGGCGATCTTCTATGTCGAGTTCTGGTCGAAGCGGGTGGGCATGACTTTACCGGCGAACTGTGCCGCGCATTTCGAACGCATGCTGGCGCGTCCGTCGGTCCAGCGGGTGATGCAACAGGAAGGCTTGGCCTGATCCCATGAGCAAACCCCCTGCTGACAAGCTGCATCCCGTCGCGTTCTGGTTCCTGCGCCATGGAGAGACGGACTGGAACACGAAAGATCTGTCGCAGGGGGCCGTCGATATTCCCCTGAATGAGACCGGGCTGGCGCAGGCTCGGTCCGCCTCACTGTTGCTGCGGGGGAAAGGGATTCGGCACCTGATCTCCTCGCCGCTGTCGCGCGCCCGGGTTACCGCCGAAATCGCCGGCGCCGAACTTGGCCTGCCGGTGCAGATCGACGACGGGCTGCGGGAAGTTTCGTTCGGTGTCCAGGAAGGCAAGCCCATGGCCGACTGGGGGTTTCAGCAGTGGGTCGATGGCTTGCTGACGCCCGAGGGCGCCGAAAGTTTTCCGGCGCTGACAGCCCGAGCGGTGGCTGCCGTCAACCGCTGTATCGCTCGGCCTCCCGTGGTGCTGGTGGTGGGGCATGGCGCGCTGTTCCGGGCGCTGCGCGGCGCGATGGGGCACGAGCCGAACGTGCGCACCCGGAACGCGGTGCCGGTGTGGTGTGAGCCGCCGACGGACGGGTCGGCGCGTTGGGGGGTTACCTACGCGGATTGAAGGTGATCCGAACGGTTAATACGGATCCCCGACAAAGATGAAGGTCGTGCCGGTTACGATCGGCGCGCTCGCCCCGACGAAGGAGACGTTGGCGTCTTTGACCTGGCGTGAGCCCGCGCGTCCCGACGCTTGTAGTGCGCCTTCGATGATGTGCCAAAGGCCGTGGATGCGGCCGGTACCCAGGCTGCCGCCAAATGTGTTCAGTGGCAGTTCGCCGTCGAGCTCGATGCGTCCGTCCTGGATGAAATCCAACGCCTCGCCTTCCTTGCAGAATCCGTACGACTCCAGGCCGTAGATCACCGAGGCGGAGAAACCGTCGTAGATCTGCGCTACATCCACGTCCTTCGGGGTGAAGCCGGACCGTTCCCAGGTCAGCTTGGCGGAACTGCTGCCGCCTTCCATGTAGCTGGACAGGCTGCCGATGCGGCCGGCCGTCTCGAAATGCAGCCGTTGGCCGTAGCCGGCGATATAGGCGGGCTTCGGCTTCAGGTCCCGCGCCCGCTCCGCGATGGTCAGCACGATGGCGACGGCGCCTTGCACCGGGATGTCGCAATCGAACAGGCAGAACGGATAGGCGACCATGCGGGACGCGAAGTAATCCTCTCGCGTCAGCGGCGTGCCGTAGAACCAGGCGTGCGGATTGTGTTGGGTGTGGCGGCGCTGGGTCACGGCGAGGGTCGCCATCTTGTCGCGGCTTTGATTGTTACGCTCCAGCCAGCGTGTATAGGCGACTGCCATGCCCTGGCCGGGACCGCCGAAGCCATAGGGCGCGGTGAACTGCGTGGCACCCTGAGCCTGCGCGCCGGGCAGGTTCTGATAGGTGCCGCTGGGGTTGTGCATTGCCCGCCACACCACCGCGTACTTGCACACGCCGGCGAGCAACGCGTTCACCGCCTGCTGCACGGCGCCGCCGATATTGGTCGTGCCCACCTGGATGTGCCAGGTCAGCGCGGGCAGTTTCAGCATCGCCATCATGCAGTTGACCGAAACGACAGAGATGCCGTCGATTTCGGCGTGCCCGGTCGCCGGCAGTTCGGGGTAGGTTGCCAGACCATCGATATCCGACATCTCCAGCCCCGAGTCCGCCACGGCCTCTTTCACCGCGGTCAGCGCATGTGCCGCGAGCGGAATGTCGGCGGAGCGGGAGACCTTGGAATAGCCCACGCCGCTGACGGCGATTTTGCAACGATTGTCCCACATGCGATTTCTCCCCCTAAACCGCGAGACGGAATTGCGGCAGCGTGATGTCGTCGTTCAGTTTCTCGAAGATGACTTCGACCCGGCGGCCGACCTTTGCTTCGGTGTAGTCCGCTTCCAGAAGATTGCCGGCGAGCAGCGCGCCGGGTGCGTCATCGAGTTCCACGACGATGCTGGCGTAGGGCACGGCGGAGGCGAAGCGTTTGTCGCCGGTGTGATACATGATGGTGTAGGCGTAGATCGCGCCGGCGCCGCGCACGGGTTCGAACTTCAGGTCGATTCCCATGCATTGGACACAGGTTGCATAGGGCGGATGCTGGAAGTGGCCGCAACTTTGGCAACGCTGCAGTTCCAGTGTGTTTCGCCTGGCGGCGTCCCAGAATGGCCTGGTCCATTCGTTGGGGACCGGGATCGGTCTTGTTACCTTGCTCCAGTCGGACATTGTGTTCCTCCGTTTTATGCAGCGCCAATCGCTTTGTTTTCGATCAGGCTGTCGATCTCGGCCGGTGTATAGCCGGCTTCACGCAAGACCTCGCGGGTGTGTTCGCCGAGCAAGGGTGCCGGACGACGAACCTCGGCGGGGCTGGCGGAAAACCGAGCGGGTGGGCGGGCCTGGCGGATTTTGCCCTCGGTGGGGTGGTCCACTTCCTGGAACAATCCCACCGCTTTCAGATGCGGCTGTTCGGCGACCTCGGTCAGTTTCGTGAAGGACGTGTGCGGTACGTCGATGCGCAGCAGCAGTTCCTCCCATTCCGCCGTGGTCCGGGTGGGTGCGATATCGCGCATCCGGTCGTATATTTTGTCGATGTTCCGAGCGCGTAACACCGGGTCGCGGACGGAGAATTCCTCGATGCAGTCGGGATGTCCGACAGCTTCGAAGAAGGCGCACCAGTTTTCGCCGGAATAGGGCAGCATGGTCAGCCAGCCGTCCTTGGTGCGGACGGGGCGGCGGGCCTTCATGCGCTTGTAGCCGGATGGCCCGATGGGCGGGATGAAGGCATGGCCGCCGAACATCTCGATGCTGTTGAAGGCGGCCAGGGTTTCCAGCATGGGGACTTCCACCATCTGGCCCTCGCCGGTGCGTTCGCGGTGCAGCAGCGCGGCGGTCACGGCGGAGGTCAGCGCCATGCCGCAGATCTTGTCGCCGATCAGGCTGGGAACGAAGGCGGGCTCCTCATCCGTGCCCATGGCGGAGGCGAAGCCGGACGCCGCCTGGATGATCTCGTCGAAGGCGGGACGCGCGCGCCAGGGGCCGTCCTGGCCGAAGCCGGTGGCGACCGCGTAGATGATCTTCGGGTTGAGTTCCTTGCAGGTCTCGTAGCTGAAACCGAGGCGGGCCAGGCCGGCGGGCCGGATGTTGCTGACCAGCGCGTCGGCGGTGGCGATCAGCCGGCGCAATACCGCCTTGCCTTCGGGATGCTTCAGATCGAGCGCCAGGCTGCGCTTGTTGCGATTCACCGCCATGAACTGGCCGGTCATCCCGCGATTGCGGAACTGGCCGGAGTTGCGCCAGGTGTCGCCGGTAAGGCTTTCGATCTTGATGACTTCGGCGCCCCAGTCGCCCAAGGTCTGGGTGCCGAACGGGCCGAACAGCACACTGGTCAGGTCGAGAATGCGGTAGCCTTGCAGCGGCCCGGCTGGCTGGCCCTTCGCGGGTGCGGTCATCGTGGTTTGGTCCCTTGGTCGGTTCCGCCCCAGAGTAAGCAAAGTGGTGGGGCGTGGCGACAGGGGCGGACCTGGGGATGGCCGTCAGGGGGTTATCCCAGCACGGCCAGCGGGGTGAATTCGTGGGCGTCGACACCGCGTTTGCCGCGTTCGGCCCAGGGGTCGGTTTGCAGATAGCTTTGCGCAATACGGAAGCGCTCCTGCAGGGCGTGCCGGCCGGCCGTGTCCTCGACGATGCGCTTGCGCACGTAGTCGATGCCGACCCGCTCGATCCACGGTGCGGTGCGGTCCAGGTAGCGGGCTTCCTCGCGGTAAAGCTGCATGAAGGCGGCGGCGTATTCCAGCACCTCGGCTTCGGTCGCGACGTGGCACAATTTGTCGGTGCCGCGCAGTTCGATGCCGCCGTTGCCGCCGACCAGCAGGTCGAAGCCGGATTCGACACAGATCACGCCGAAATCCTTGATCGATGCTTCGGCGCAATTGCGGGGGCAGCCGGAGACGCCCATCTTGAACTTGTGCGGCGTCCAGTTGCCCCAGGTCAGCCGCTCCAGCATTTTGCCCAGGGTGGTGGAATCCTGAGTGCCGAACCGGCACCATTCGAGTCCGACACATGTCTTGACGGTGCGTAGCGATTTTCCGTAGGCGTGGCCGGATACCAGGCCGGCGTCGGTCAGTTCACTCCAGACCGCCGGCAGGTCCTGCTTCCTGATGCCGTAGAGGCCGAGGCGCTGGCCGCCGGTGATCTTCACCTCCGCCACGTTGTAGCGGTTGGCGACGGCGGCGATGGCGGCCAGTTCTCCGGGGGTCGCGGTGCCGCCCCACAGGCGGGGGATCACCGAGTAGGTGCCGTCTTTCTGGATGTTGGCGTGCATGCGCTCGTTGACGAAGCGGGACCGGCTGTCGTCCTTGTACTCCCCGGGCCAGGCGCACAGCAGGTAGTAGTTCAGCGCCGGCCGGCAGGAGGCGCAGCCGTCGGCGTTGCGCCAGCCCATCTTTGTCCGCACCTCGTCCTGGGTCTTGAGGCCTTGGACGACGATCGCGGCGCGGACTTCCTCATGCGTGCGGTCGGTGCATTTGCAGACGGTCGGGATGGCGGGGCCGGCGACCTCGACCCCCAACGTGTCGGCCAGGATCTGGCGCACCAGCGGGGCACAGGTGCCGCAGGACGCGGACGCCTTGGTGTGGGCTTTCACCGCGTCATAGGTCGTCAGGCCTTTTGTCTTGATCGTGTCGACGATGGTGCCCTTGCAGACGCCGTTGCAGCCGCAGATTTGCAGATCGTCCGGCATGGACGCGACATCCAGTGCCGCCGGCCCGCCGGCCGCCTGCGTCGCCGCCTGACCCAGGATCATCCGATCCGCGACATCGGAGACATCGGTCTGCCGGCGGATCAGGTCGAAATACCAGGCGCCGTCGTTGACATCGCCGTACAGCACGGTGCCGACGACCTTGCCGTCGCGCATCACCAACTTGCGATAGGCGCCTCGGCGGGCGTCGCGCAGCGTGACTTCATCCTCGTCCTCGCCGGCTGCCAGTTGACCGGCGGAGTAGACGTCGATGCCGGTGATTTTCAGCCGTGTGGCGGTGGCCTGCGCCGCGTAGGACAGCGTCTCGCCGCCGGCCAGATGATGGGCGCACACCCGAGCCATGTCCCAGATCGGGGCCACCAGCCCGACGACCTGGCCGCGATGTTCGGCACATTCGCCGATGGCGAAGATGTCGGGGTCGGAGGTGCTCATGTTGTCGTTGACGACGATGCCGCGGTTGACCTCCAGTCCCGCGGCGCGGGCGAGGTCGGTTTCGGGGCGGATGCCGATGGCGACGACGACAAGGTCGGCCGGTGCCTCGCGGCCGTCGGCCAGGCGGACGCCGGTGACGCGGTCGGTGCCGGTCACTTCCTCGGTCTGGCCGTTGGTGAAGAAGGCGATGCCGCGTTCGGTCAGGTCGCGCTGCAACAGGCGGCCGGCGGTTTCATCCAACTGGCGTTCCATCAGGGTGGGCATCAGGTGGATGACCGCCACATCCATGCCGCGCCGTTTCAACCCCCAGGCCGCTTCCAGGCCCAGCAGCCCGCCGCCGATCACCGCTGCTCGGCGGTACCGGGTGGAGGCGTCGATCATGGTGTCGACGTCCTTGATGTCGCGGAACGCGCAGACCCCCGGCAGGTTCAGGCCAGGGATAGGCGGGACGATGGGCTTGGAGCCGGTGGCGAGCAGCAGCCGGTCGTAGCCGACGGTCAGCCCGCTGCGGGCGGTTACGGTGCGGGTGGCCGGGTCGATCGCCACGACCGCATCGCCGGCGTGCAGGTCGATGTTGTTCTCGTCATACCAGGAGCGTGGATTGATGACGATGTCGTCGACCTGCTTTTCGCCGGCCAGGACAGACGACAGCATGATCCGGTCGTAGTTTACGTGCGGTTCGGCGCCGAAGACGGTGATGTCGTAGCGCGCGGGATCGAGCTTCAGCAGCTCCTCGACGGTTCGCATGCCGGCCATGCCGTTGCCGATAACGACAAGGCGTTCCCGGGTCATCTCGGATACCAATGGCAACATCATGCACCATGATTACAGTGGCGCACCGACGTTGATGCACGCGGAATTTCGGGGTCATGACGGCCCGGCGCGGGGGCGGCGGGCGGTGCCACCCTTCTCCGGCGCCATTGCCGAGTACGGATGACATGCGCGTTGGGACGCGGTCGTAGGGGTTTGCAGCAAATTCCATGCCATCGGGCAACGTGGCGATTGCCTGGCAAAAATCGTGCATCGGTGGATTGTCGTGCCGCGTGATGGTTAAATAGTGTGCGCATGGGCTGTTTATTTGGGCATTTCTGCTGATCGTGGTCAGCGCATCACGCAGTGTTCGTCTCCATCCGGGTGCGCTAGTTTCCCCGGACCAAGCCATGAAGGGCCCCTCATGACCGGCGACAGCGAGTCCGTATCCGACCGGCGCGAAATCCGCGAGCTTCTGGAAAACTGGGTAGTCTGGCGTGACGCCGGCCATTGGGACCGCTTCCGCACCGTCTGGCATGATGACGGGGTCATGATGGCGACCTGGTTTCAGGGCACCGCGGACGAATTTATCCGGGTCAGCAAGGAAGGTTGGGACAAAGGCGTCAGCATCCTGCACTTCCTCGGCGGCATCTCGATCGACCTGGCGAAAAGCCGAGCGGTGTCGCAGACCAAGATGACGATTTCGCAGCGTGGCGATGTGGAGGGAGTCCAGTGCGATATCGTCTGCACCGGCCGCTTCTACGATTTCCTGGAAAAGCGCGACGGACGATGGGGCATGGTGCTGCGGCAGCCGATCTATGAGAAGGACACGCTGGTTCCCGTCAGCCCCTCGGCGCGGCTGGAACTGGACCCTGATCTGCTGGCGCGCTTTCCGGTCGGATACCGTCATCTCGCGTATATTCAGACCCGTATCGGCTACAAGGTGAAGCCTGACATGCCCGGCCTGAAAGGTCCGGAGGTCGAGGCGCTGTATGTGCGCGGCGCAAGGTGGCTTTCGGGCGGCAGCCTGTAGACATGTTGTCTCTGGCCCACCTGACCGTTTTGGACGCCCATCCCCTGGAGCTGATCGACGCCGCGCTTGCCGGTGGTTTCGATACGCTCGGTCTTCGTATTGTCGCGCCCATGCCGACCGACACGATCGTTCCGGTGATCGGCGACGAATCGTTGATACGAGCGATCGAGGAGCGACTGGACGCGACTGGCCGCCGCATTTTCGATATCGAGGCGGTCTGGTTGATGCCGCATACAGATGTAGCCGCGCTGGAACCTGCTTTGGCCCTCGGCAGCCGCCTGGGCGCGAAGCACCTGCTGGTCGTCGGCAATGATTCGGACTCGGGCCGGCTGGCGGCCAATCTTGCCCGGCTTTGCGACCTTGCCGGCAGTTACGGCATCGGGATCGCGCTGGAACCCATTCCCTATGTCGAGCTGGGAACGCCGTCCCAGGCGCTGGCGCTGCTGGACAAAGTGGGCAAACCAAATGCGAAGCTGCTGATCGATGCGCTGCATCTGTATCGGAGTGGTGGCAGCCCTGCCGATCTGGCGGCGATCGATCCGGCGTTGTTGCCCTACATCCACCTTTGCGATGCCGCCATGACTCCGCCGCCGCCGGAAGGCCTGCGGGCCGAGGGGCGCGGCGGCCGCTTCTACCCTGGTGAGGGTGAGTTGAAGCTGGCCGGGTTCCTGCGCGCTTTCTCCGCCGATATCCCCATCGGTGTCGAGGCGCCCTGCGCCCGCTACGCCGCCTTACCTGTGCTTGAACGCGCCCGCATCTGCGGCGCCGCCACACGCGCGCTGCTCAGCGGCATCCGCGCGGTTTGAACAAGGAAGAACCCATCATGTCTCTTGGTATCGAGGGCCACACGGCCATCGTCACGGGGGGTGCGCGGGGCATCGGCCTCGGCATCGCCCAGCGCCTGGCCAGGGAGGGCGCGCAGGTTATCCTTTGGGACCTCGACTTCAGCCCGTTCGATCCGGTGGCGGCCGGTTTCCAGCCGATACGGACTGATGTCGTCGATGTCAGCGACCTTGGTGCGATCCAGAAGGCTGTTGCCGCGGCGATGGCGCAGACGGGGCGGATCGACATTCTGGTGAACAATGCCGGCATCAACGGGCCTATTCATGACGTGGTCGACTTGCCGGTGGACGTCTGGAGCAAGATCCTGACGATCGATCTGACCAGCGTGTTCCTGTGCTGCCGGACCGTCGTGCCGCACATGGTGGCGCGTGGATACGGGCGCATCGTCAACATCGCCTCGATCGCCGGCAAGGAGGGCAATGCCCGCGGGGCGGCCTATTCCGCCGCCAAGGCTGGCGTCATCGGTTTCACCAAGTCACTGGCCAAGGAGCTGGTGGAAACCGGTGTGCTGGTCAACGCCGTTGCGCCGGCGATCGCCGAGACCGATCTGTTTGCGCAGATGACGCCGGAGCACATCGCCACCATGAAGGCTAAAATTCCGATGAACCGGTTCGTGCGGATCCCGGAAATCGCGGCGACGGCCGTCTGGGCCGCCAGTCCGGAGTGCAGCTTCACCACGGGGTTTACCTACGACGTGACGGGGGGCCGCGCGACCTACTGACGGCGGCCACCGGCGGCCGATCAGACCGCCATCCCGCGCAGGGGGCTGCCGGCGGACGGCCCCAGCATGTCGGGACCATAGCGGTTCGGCCCCTGGTTGCCGGGGATGAACATGATCGCGATGGCGAAAATCCAGCCGACGTAAGGGATCAGGGTGATAAGCATCGCCCAGCCGGTCCAACCGAAATCCCGGCAGCGCTGCGACCCCAGCGCCCAGGTGGTGATGACCGCCGGTATGCTGAGCAGGCCGGCGACGATCAACATGACCTCGCTGGTGTTGGCGTACGCTGTCACGCCGGCGACGCACCATATCAGGATCATAACCGCGGCAATGAGCAACGACGCCAGGATATAGGATTTCCGGTTACGCCGGCCGCTGAAGGAAAACAGATCCTCCGTCACTGGCTTCGACATATTGACCCCCATTCGTGGTCTGGCGACTGGACGATGCTTGTTGTTGTTGAGCCTCGCATCGCGTTGGTTTCGATGTCAACTGTAATTCGATCCAATAACAGTTGCCGCCTGCATTTCGGACCCAGGCGGCACTTCGGCCGGTTTTATCGTGGCCGGGGAATGATGCGGTCGGCGGGCGGTTACGCGGTCCGATCGCGCGGCTGGGCAAAACCGCTTGGCATTGCCCCCTCAACCGGGGCATGGTGGCTTTCGTCCCAGGCACCCGCCGCGGGAGAGCAGCGGGCCACACCCCGCCGCCGAAGGCGCAACCGGCCCCCGGAAACGCTCAGGCAAAAAGGACCGCGACGGGTAGGGATCTCTGGAAAGCCGAACCGCGCGCGAGCGAGGGGTTCGCACCGACGGAGTAAGGGGTCACACCCCCGAATCTCTCAGGTACCGTGACAGAGGGGGGTCATCGCCGCCGGCATCCCGCCGGTGGATGGCCCTGTCGCGGAGATCATACGCTTGGCTCAACACGCCCTACCAGACGATCCCACGCCGCTGCGTACCGTTCCGTTGGATGCCTGGCACCGCCGCCACGGCGCCCGCATGGTGCCATTCGCCGGCTATGCCATGCCGGTGCAATACGACATGACCGGCGACCTCGCCGCACGATGCCGAGGCGGTGTCCTGGCCGAACATCTCCACACGCGCGCCCACGCCGGATTGTTCGACGTATCGCATATGGGGCAGGCGCTCCTGACCGGAACCAATGTCGCGGCCGCACTGGAAACCCTTGTCCCGGGCGATATCGCCGGGCTGAAACCTGGCCGCCAGCGCTATACCTTGCTGACGAATGAGG
>DATAZJ010000449.1:0-8350 GCA_036272115.1 Rhodopila sp.
ATGCGTTGTCCGAGGTGCAGCGGGCGGAGGGGAAGATTTTGGCGTGTCGGGCGCAGCCGCTTTCGGATGTGGAGGTGATCTGGCTGGGGCGGGGGCGGAAGTAGTTCGGGATTATCGTTTCGGTGCTTTGTTCAGTGCCGCGGCGGCTTGGATCAGCGTCTTGAAGGCGTCGGCGTCGAGTGTGTCGGTTTCGTGGATGTCGATGGCGCGCCTGGTGTTGCCCTCCAGGCTGGCGTTGAACAGGCCCTTGGGATCGTTCAGCGCGGCGCCCTTGGCGAAGGTCAGTTTTACCGCGGCCTTGTAGGTCTCACCGGTGCAGATCATGCCGTTGTGATACCAGACCGGGACGCCTCGCCACTTCCATTCCTCGATCACGTCGGGGATGGCTTGTTTGATGAGGGCGCGGACCTGGGCGAGGGTTGTGCCGCGCCAGTCGGCGAGGTCCTTGATCCTGGCGTCGATCAGGTTGGAGGGGGATTCGTCCTTCGCGGGCTTTGCCATGGTGTCGGTCCGTCCTGCGGGCATTGCGGTTCTGCGGTGTTGAACGTTGGAGCGGTGGCTGTTGCCGGCGATCCGTTTGGTGAAGGTCCGTGAGAATGCCGTGATCGGTTGTCTGGCGGTTGGGGGGGCAGGTGGATAGTGCGTGTTTGTCCACTCTTTCTTTATTTTTATCACGGAGACAGCGGGAGGACCACTGAGGGCCACTGAGACGTGCCACGTCGTGACATTGGGTGCTTGCCGCACGCTGCCGGACTGGCGCATGAACTGTATCGGCTTGGTGGGCTGGGGGTGGTTGAAGCGTGCCGTGCCGAGAACCGGAACGCGTTGGGATTTGGACGCGGCGCTAAACTGGAAGGCTGGCGAGTTACAAGGCTTTCGGGTGTAGTTCCCGTCTGACATTCTTACAGAAGAAACCGTTACCTGCTGACGGTTTGGTATCGTTGCTGGTTCATGACATCGAGCCAGGGTCATGCTGCTTGGGAGCGCGTTTCACGGGGGGCGGGGGGCGTTCGCGCTCAGGGTCGAAATGCGGCTTTGGGGGAGTGGCGTTCCTTGACTTCGGCGATACCGTTCAGCATCGATTTCAGGTCGCGGATCGCGTCTTTTTCTGCTTTCGTCAGTTCGACCACGGGTTGGAAATGCTTGAGCAGAACGATGAGGGCGTCGCCGATTCGGCCCAACTGCTTGCCGTAGCTGGCGACGTCGGACAGCACCTGGTTCTCGATCGCCGGTTCGGACGACGTGCCGAGATTGACGTTGATAAGGCCGACCTGGCTGCCTACGGGATTGAAGAACAAGGTGAACGGATTGATCGCCTGGGTGACGTCACCCGACAGCGGCAGCTTGAAATCCGGCATGGGCGCTCCGTGGTGATTGCGGTGTCATATCAACGCACGTTGTGACCGATTCTTACCTTGCCGCGGGTCGCCGGGCTTCGTCGCGGGGCGAGCCGAAACGCTGCCTGGTGCGCAGGTCTTTTTGGGATCTGTGGTCCCCGAAAGGTAAGTTTCCAACACAGATTTAGCGGATTGAGTGCACAGATTTCCCGAAAAGACGTTGCGCTGTCGGTGCGCTGGTATCGACGCCAGCGTCGTGCGAGCGGGTACTTCGCGCGGTTGGTTCGGGTGCGCGCAATCCGAGCCGTTCCGTCCGGTAAATATGTGTTAGCCTTTGCTTCGGATGACTATACACATGTCAGTCAGCTCGGGCAATGCAAACTGGCCCGCTTCTTGTATGTATTTTGGTCGGACCGACGACCGAAAGGAACCGGGCGATCGACGCATCACTGAACCGCGGCGCGGACGCAACGCCACAGGTGCATCATGCCGGCGGCCTTGGCTTCCTGGCGTTGACGGCGCTTGGCGTGGTGTTTGGGGATATTGGGACCAGTCCGCTCTATGCGTTCTCCATTGCGCTGAATGCGGCCGGCCATGCGGTGCCGACACCGGCTGATGTTCGGGGCGTGGTTTCGCTCATCTTCTGGGCACTGATGGTACTCGTTTCGCTCAAATACGTGCAGTTGGTGCTGCGCGCCGACAATGATGGAGAGGGCGGGATCCTGGCCCTGCTGTCGCTGGTGGAGGGTAGCCGGCTGATGGCCGGGCTGCGGTTTTCGCTGCCGGTGGTTCTGGGGGTCGTCGGCGCGTCGCTGCTGTATGGCGACGGGGTGATCACGCCGGCGATTTCGGTGCTGTCGGCGATGGAGGGGCTGAAACTCGCGGCGCCGAGTTTCCAGATGTTCGTGGTGCCGGTGACGCTGGTGATCCTGGTGGGACTGTTCGCGATCCAGCGGTATGGCACGCATCTGATCGGGCGGCTGTTCGGACCGGTGATGGTGGTGTGGTTCGTGACGATCGGGGTGCTGGGCATCGTCAACATCGCGGCGGCGCCTGGCATCGTGGCGGCGCTGAATCCGCTGGCGGCGGTGCCGGTGCTGACCGGCAGTCCGGCGGTGGCGGCGGCGGTGTTCGGGGCCATCTTCCTGGCTCTGACGGGTGGTGAGGCGCTGTATGCCGACATGGGGCATGTCGGGGCACCGGCGATCCGTTTGGCATGGTTCGGGCTGGTGCTGCCGGCGCTGCTGCTGAACTATTTCGGCCAGGGCGCGCTGGTGCTGGCGGACCCTCGGGCGGTGGACAATCCGTTCTACAAGATGGCGCCGGGATGGTCGCTGATGCCGTTGATCGTGCTGGCGGCGGCGGCGACCATTATTGCGTCGCAGGCGCTGATCTCCGGGGTGTTTTCGCTGACCCGGCAGGCGGTGCAGATGGGGTTTTGTCCGCGCGTCAACATCGTGCCGACGTCGTCCGATGAGGCGGGGCAGATCTACGTGCCGGTGGCGAACTGGCTGTTGATGGCGGGAACGTTGCTGATCGTGGTGATGTTCAAAAGCTCCGACGCGCTGGGTTCGGCGTATGGCGTGGCGGTGTCGGGGACGATGCTGGCGACGACGGTGCTGCTGTTCTACCTGGTGACGCGACGGTGGCGGTGGCCACTGGCGGCGGCGGTGCCGGTGATGGCGCTGTTCGGGTTGGTGGACAGTGCGTTTCTCGCGGCCAATTCGCTGAAGATCGCCGAGGGCGGGTGGTTTCCGCTGACGATCGGCGGGATCATTGCCTCGCTGATCTGGTGCTGGCGGCGCGGGTCGTCGGAGGTGCGGCGCCGGTTGCAGGAGATGTCGATGCCGGTGGCGACGTTCCTTGAGTGCATCGATGATCGGGTGATCGGGCGGCCGGCGGGCATGGCGGTTTGGCTGACCAAGGTGGAGCACGGTATTTCCCCGATGCTGCTGCACCATGTGCGGCATAATGCGGTGCTGCATGGGACGGTGGTGCTGCTGACGGTGGCGCCGGACCGGCGGCCTCGGGTGCCGTTCCAGGGGCGGCACAGCGTGCGACGGCTGGGGCATGGGTTTTACCACATCACGGTGCGGCTGGGGTTCATGCAGCGACCGGATATTCCGCTGACGCTGGAGAACTGCTCACTGCTGGGGTTCGACGCGGATCTGACGGATGTTCATTACTTTATTGGTCATGAGAGCGTTATTCGCCGGAGCGAGGGGTCAAAGATGGGGGCGGTGTCGTTTGGGGTGTTCAGCTTTCTGAGCAAGATTGCAAGCCGAGCGCCGGATTTCTTTCGGATTCCGCAGGATCGGCTGTCGGAGGTGGGGTTTCGGGTGGAGATTTGAGCTTGTGAAGCGTTGGTGTCGTTACTTGGGGTGTTGGTCCATCCCGGAGCCTATTTTGCTTGCGTCGGTGTGCCCGGCGTCAAGCCCGAGCCGCCTTCGGCGGTCGCTTCGCGAGGCTTGACTCCGGGCACACCGACGAAGCGAGGCTCGGTATTGGATGTGGCGCCGGGTTTGGTCATCGTCTGAGCGGGCGCATATCCAGGCGTTTCCAGAAGAACAGGGTGGTGTGGGGGGTGCCGTCGGCGCTGAGGGCGTAGCCGGGGATGCGGCCGGCTTCTTGCCAGCCCTCGGCGCGGTATAGGGCCTCGCCGGCGTCGTTTGCACGGGTGTCGAGCGTTAGCAGGGTGCGGCCGGCCGTTATGGCGCACTGTTCCAGGCCCTGCATGATCTGGTGGCCGAGACCGCTTCGGCGGGCGGCTGGATGCACCAGGATCTTCTTGATTTCGGCTCGGTGCGGCTGATTTTCGGGGGTGGCCAGGTCGAGCATGCCGGTGCCGACCATGGTGCCGTCTCGCCACACGGCCAGCAGGACGCGTTTGCCGGCGCCGGTGTCGTTGGCGATCCGATGCCAGAACGCTTTCGCCTTTTCGCGTGACAACGGCGGCAGGAACGAGACCGAGGCACCGGCTTCGACGCAGGCGACCAGGATGGCGGCGAGACGGGATTCGGCCGATGTGGCGGCGGCTATGTCCAGCTTCTCCACACCGTTTACCGGCTTGGCGTAGCCGAATTCGAGGGAGTTGGAGATGTCGTGCAGCACCCGGACAGGGCCGGAACGGACGTAGGAGCGCTTTTCGTAGAAGTGGTGGGCTCGGTCGAAGCGGGTGTCGCTCCAGAGTGCCAGCCGTTCGGCGCCGGCCGCGATGGCGTGGCGTTCGGCGTGGTCGAGCAGCGCGTGGCCCAAGCCGGAGCCGTGGTGGTCGGGATGGACGTAGACTCGGCAGATTTCCCAGGTCGTTGTGTCGATGGGTCGCACGGCGATCATGCCGGTGACCGAGGCGTCTGATTCGGCGATCCACAGGGCGCCACCGTGGCCGGTGTAGTAGGTGGCGAGGGCGTGGAGTTCCGGCATTTCCTGGTCCACGTCCATTTTGATGCCTGGATAGACGGACCAGCAGGTCCAGATCAGGGCGATGATGGCGGGGCCGTCAGTGTCTCGGCCGGGGCGGATGATCGGGTTGGGTGCGTGCGTCATCAGGGTATCCTGGCCCTCGGGATTGGCATCGGGGCAGCAGTAGGTGGATGCGGTGATTTTGACCAGTTGCCGGGACGGGGGTCTCGGAGGGGTGTTGCACACGGGTCGGACGTTTCGCCGGATTTCGATGATCTTCCAAAGCGGGCGTTTCGGATTATGCTGGGCGCTGATCTGGCTAGGCTGGGCGGCCATGCTTACCAGTCTTGTCGCCCGCCGCCACGAACACACCGACCCCTGACCTGAGGACACGCCATGACGAAGTATCTGCACACTATGATCCGCATCAGTTCGCTGGAGGACACCATCGCGTTCTTCGAGGTGCTGGGTCTGCGGGAAATCCGCCGCCGAGCGGATGAGAAGGGCCGGTATACCAACGTGTTCCTGGCGGCGCCTGGCGATGAGGATGCGCCGGTGGAACTGACGTATAACTGGGATTCCGAGCCCTATGCGGGTGGGCGGAATTTCGGGCACCTCGCTTACGCGGTGGACAATATCTATGACACCTGCAACGCGTTCATCGCCCGCGGTGTGACGATCAACCGGCCGCCGCGTGACGGCCGCATGGCGTTTATTCGCACGCCGGACGGTATTTCCATCGAACTGCTGCAGGCGGGCGGGGCGCTGCCGCCGGCCGAACCTTGGGTCAGCATGGGCAATACCGGGTCCTGGTAGAAGCCGGCTGGTCCGGTCGCACGGGGCGGGGCTTTGTGGGTTGCCCGTGCGATCGGTCCGGGTCGCCGGGCCTGGCCCGTGGTTTTTATCAGTCGGGTCGTGTGGAACTGCTGGGACGGACTCCTGGGCGTTGTGCGGAAATAGCGGGTTCAGTTGAGGTGGCACATCGGCGCCCTGGCGTTATCGTGGGCGAAGGGCGGCTGTCGTCGGGTGGCAGGGCTTGACTTGACAGAGGCGTGGATGGTGGCCCTGCGGCCACCATGACGGGGGGACGGCCGTCGTGACGGGGGGTGGCGACCAGGACTGGGGGTGGCGTCCATGACTGGGGAGGCTGATGCAGTGGGCTTGGTGATTTGATTATTCCGGGTCGGACACTTGGGCAGAATGGCAGGCTATGGGTCCGCTGACTTTGTATCCGCGGTATCCTGCGCGAGCATTCGTGCCTTGTAGACGGCTTCAGTGCGGTTGGCAGCACCCAGTTTGCGCATAATATTCCGGACATGGACCTTCACCGTGCTTTCGGTCATGCCAAGCTCGTATGCAATGATCCTGTTGGTTTTCCCTTGCCGCAATTGACTGAGAACCGCCTCCTGCCGCGATGTCAATCGGCTTCGCCGCTCTGGTGACCTGGCTGGCCGCGTGGACATCAGCAAGTCAACCGGCGCGAACGTGCCGCCGGCCTTGACGAGGTGGATTGCCGCCAGGGCAATCGACAGGCTCGCGGTTTGTGTCGGCACGAAGCCACGCGCGCCACCCTGCAAGGCCGCATGCATCAATTGCGACTGCTGCAAAAGATCCGCATCGGAGAAGATGATGACAGGGATGTCGGGAAACGCCAGGCAGATCGCGGCGCTCGCCTGCATGATCGTTGTTTCGAGGACTTCGATCCCGTGGGGATGGTAGATGATAAGATCGAGATCAGTCTGAGCCTCGGCAATACAGTCCGTGACGGTCAAGCAACCGAAGATCGAAATCCCTGAATCCATGTCGTCGAATGCCTTGGTCAGGCATTCCTGCGTGAGGCGATAGCTGTCGATCAATACAATATTGAGCGGACCGGCAATTAAATCCGCCGCTCCGGCCCGCGGCAGGCCATAGCCGATCACCGGGTCTGTTGTCATTTGCTCGGTACAGTCAATGTATCCGTGATGGCGCGACGGCTTTTGCGGATATCGGTCCAGCCGCTCAGCATGCGGCCGGCGCCGAAATGGATGAGCGCTGTGTCTGGACGCCCGTCCTCCAAATGCACCATCAAGGCCATCACGCTTCCGTCCCCCACCAGAGCGATCATTTCATTCTTAAGACTAGCGACGTGCAATTAGTCTTTCTTGATGTGGATCAATTAATCTAAGTCCGCAATAAGTTTGATGTTCTGGCAGATGTTGGTATTATCAGCGTGATGAATGGCGATTCATCGCCCGGAGAATTGGCCCCGACACGATCGCGACAAGCGCCGCTGCCCGGCGATCTGGCCGACGATCGCCCTATCAGCCCCGGCGACCCACAGAATCTCGCTTTGATCGGCAAGTCGCTGGCCAGCGCTCGCGGCTCCGGCATCTCCAGGTCCATCCTGCCACCCGGCTAGTATCGCGCATCCGAGAAGCGCGATATAGTGAAGGTTTGTCTGAGTGGCCGATTCACGCGGGAAATCGCGGTCACGCCGTGACTCGCGCTTTACCGCGATCGGGCACTAGACCATCCGGCGAACTCGGATCAGCGCAACGACAGCGGGACCATCGTCATTCCGCCAGGAGGCGAACCGCCTACCGCAGCCCCTCGCAGAAGGTCTGGATGCGCTTCAGGCCCTCCAGCAGTTCGTCGTCGGCCGTTGCGGTGCTGATGCGGAGGAACGGGCTCATGTGATAGGCGGCGCCGTGGACGGTGGCGACGTAGTGTTCCTCCAGCAGCGCCAGGCAGACGTCTTCGTCGGTGTGCAGCACCCGGCCGCCGGTGGTGGTCTTGCCGAGGCAGCCGGCGACGTTGGGGAACACGTAGAACGCGCCCTCGGGGCTGTGGCAACTGATGCCGCGGGAGGCGTTGAGCATGGAAACCGCCAGGTCGCGGCGGCGCCTGTAGGCCTCGATCTGCACGTCGACGCCGTCCTGCGGGCCGTCCAGCGCGGCGGCGGCGGCGGCCTGGCCGACGGTGGAGATGCCGGCGGTGGCCTGACCCTGCATCACCGTCATCGCCTTGATCAGCGACTTCGGGCCGCCGGCGAAACCCACTCGCCAGCCGGTCATCGCATAGGTCTTGGAGACACCCGAGACCGTCAGCGTGCGGTCCTTCAGGTCGGGCGCGACCTGGGCGAAGGTGGCGTGCTGGAAGCCTTCGAACACCAAGTGTTCATACATGTCGTCGGACAGCACCCAGACATGCGGATGCTTGCGCATCACGGCGGCGATCTCGGCGATCTCGGCGGCCGAGCAGCAGGCGCCGGTGGGGTTGTTCGGGTTGTTCAGCACCAGCCATTTGGTGCGCGGGGTGATCGCGGCGTCGATGTCCTCGGCGCGCGGCTTGAAGCCGTTGTTCTGCGGGCAGTTCACCAGCACCGGCACGCCCTCACACAGCTCGGTCATCTGGGCGTAGGCGATCCAGGAGGGCACGGGGATGATGACCTCGTCGCCCGGATCGACGGTGGCCATGATGGCGTTGAACAGGCACTGCTTGCCGCCGTTGGAGACGGCGATTTCATCCAGCGCGTAGTCCAAGCCGGAATCGCGCTTGAACTTGCGCTGGATCGCCTGCTTCAGCACCCTTGTGCCGTCCTGCGGCGGATACTTGGTGTCGCCTTTCAG
>DATAZJ010000450.1:0-3869 GCA_036272115.1 Rhodopila sp.
AGTGCGATACTTTCCATGTTCTCGCGGATCCGCACCAGGGCGTAGCGGAAATCCGCCTCGACTCGCTGCTGCTTGAAGCTCAGGAGCGACAGCCGGTTGCCGACGAGATGGGTCAGCCAGGTGCCAAGGATGGCGTAGGCCAGGGCGACCCAAACCATGTACCCGGGGATCGATATGCCGAACACATCCATGGCGCCCGACAGGCCCCACAGGATGGCGACGAAACTGCCAAGTGAGACGATATTGGACAGCAGGCCGAGACTAAGCGACAGGGTCATGTCGGTGAAGTCTTTCAAGTCCTCGGCAATACGCTGATCCGGATTGTCCGTGCCGACCGCCGCCCGGTCCGCGGTCAGGCTGATATTGTAGTAGGCGCGATCCGCCAGCCATTCGGTCAGGAAACGCCTTGTCAGCCACCGGCGCCAGCGGATTTGCAAATACTGATTGACGTAGACCGAGTAGACCCCGAGGGCGATGTAGATGGCCGCCAGCGCCGAGAACCCCGGCATGAACCCAGCCGGCGATATACGATAAAGGAACAGCAGCTGGAGGAACGCCTTCCAGTCCTTGTCCTGCAGGGCGTTGTAGAAGTCGCGATGCCAGAAATTGAAGATGACGGTCAGGCCGACGACCGAAAGGTTCATCGCGATGATCGCCAGCAGCAGGCCGCGGGCGGACCATTTCTCTTCAGAGGTCATGAAGTAGGGCCGGCTGAGCCGCCAGGCGTCTTTGAGGAAGGGGCCGATACCACGCATGAACGGGTTATCTCTCGCTGGATGGGGGAAGTTTTGTTTGCAGTGCAGCAAGCCACGCTTCGATGCGCTTGCGGTTCACGCCGAGGTCGGAGTGGCCGTACACGCTGCGTGAATACACGATCAGGCCGCTGCCATCCGAACCGTCCTTCAGCACCTGGAGCATAACCTGGTCGGGGAAGTTGAACACGGCGCTGCGGACGACATAGTCGGCCTGCAGTTGCTCCGGATACAGCGCGGCCTGATAGGTCCTTGGCTGGCTGGCCGCGACCTCCCGCACCAGGACGAACAGCCGGTCGGCGGGAACCTTGTAGCGCGGCGTGACGATGTCGGCGGGCGGGCTGAAACCCGCGGGCGCGGCCAGCGCGGTATTCGGACTGGCGGGACGAACGATATGGGTGACGTCCATCGGCGGCGGCGTCGGCAACCCCTCCGCCGCGGGAAATCCGCAGGCGGGCAGGACCAGGCCGATCAGCCAGGCCAGCGGGTTCATCCGGCGGAAGCAGGCGTCATTCCACCTCTGATGCCTGGAAAGCGGGGAGGCGGCAAGTCAATTTGAGGAACCACGTATTTGCTGTAAGGTCGGCAGGGGAGGGCCGATATGCAAAGCAACTCGATCCAAATACATCCGGTCGGCGGTGCGGTAGGTGCCGAAATCGCCGGTGTCGACTTGTCCGAACCGTTGACCGAGGCCGTTCGCGAGACCATTCGGAAGACCCTTGCCGACCGCGGCGTGGTGTTCTTTCGCGACCAGTCGCTGACCGAGGAACAGCATATCGGTCTGGCGCGCCGGTTCGGCAATATCAATGTTAACCGCTTTTTCACTCATGCCGATGGCTATCCGGAGATCGCTCTGGTGGTGAAGGAGCCGGACCAGACCCGCAATATCGGCGGCGGCTGGCACACCGACCACAGCTACGATCAAACGCCCGCGCTCGGGTCGATCCTGTACGCCCGGGAGGTGCCGCCGACGGGTGGGGACACATTGTTCTCCAGCATGTATGCCGCCTACGACGCGCTGTCGGACGGGTTGAAGCGGACGCTGGGCGGGCTGCTTGCGGTCCATTCCAGCCGGCACGTGTTCGGCGTGCCGCGGCCGGACATGCAGGGCCGCTATCGGAACGCGGAGGCGGCGGTGCAGGACGCGGTGCATCCGGCGGTGATCACCCACCCGGAGAGCGGCCGGAAGGCGCTGTATGTGAACCCCGGTTTCACGCTGCGCTTCGACGGCTGGACCAAGGAGGAGTCCCAGCCGTTGCTGGAGTTCCTGTATCGCCACGCCGCGAAGCCCGAATTCGGCTGCCGGTTCGTGTGGCGGAACGGCTCGATCGCGTTCTGGGACAATCGGTCGACCTGGCATTATGCGGTGAACGACTATCAGGGGGAGCGGCGGCTGATGCACCGGATCACCGTCGAGGGGTGCCCGCTGGCGGCATAGCGTGGGGGCCGGCGGTTAGGTGCCGGCGGCCAGAAAGTCGTCGGTGTATTCGCCGCGCGATACCTTCACCGCGATGCCGTCTTCCGTCCCGCAATCCAGGGTTTCCGATCCTGCGACACGGTTCGGTTCCGACAGGTCGTCCAATTGTTCGGCGAAGCCGGCGGCGGTTCCGGACGGTACACGTAAGACAAAGGCGTGGCCGGCGTGTTGTTCCACGCTAGGGGGACCGGGGGACGCTGTCAGGCGCACCTCCACCCCGGTCATCCGGCAAAACTTCAGGTCGGCAAACACCACATCCGCCCCGTCGCGGGCGAAGCGCCGGAAGACGCCGCCGAGGGCTCGGCAATCCTCTGCCTCCCCGAGCATAAGGATCATCGGGTTGAAGTCGCTGGGCAGGAAGCCGATGCGCATCATGTGATTTCTAGCACGTCCGTGGCGTGGCATAGTTCCTCGGCACCTTCGTCGATGCCGGACAGGATGCGGACGCGCAGCCATTCGCCGTCGCCCATGTTTTCGATCACCTCGGCGGACAGGCCGCCGGCAATAACCAGTTTCGCGCCGACGGCGACGTCGCTGACCACGATCATTGGGGGTCCTTCAGAACAGGATGCTTAGGTTCTTCGCCATCAGGACGTTTTGTTCCAGGATCATTTCCCGGCGGGCGATCAGCCATCCGCCACCGTTGCGGCGCAGCGTGTCGATGCGGCGGCCGACGAAGGTGTTGGTTTCGTATTCGACGCGGTTCTGGTAGACCAGGAAGCGGCTGCCGACGGTGACCTCGGCGGGGTTTTCGGCGGACGGGGTGACGTCCAGCAGGCGCACGTTGCTGACCATATGGGTGACGCGGGACAGTGGCTCCTCGGCGTAATGAACCCCGGTGAGGATCTGTTCGACGCGCTTGCCGAGGGTCCATTTGTCCTCATCGAACCAGGAAATGCCTTCGCCCTGTCTGGTGTTTTCCTTTTCGGCGTGCTGGCCGAACTTTACGTTGCGGCGGATCGGCATGAAGTAGATCAGGTCCTCGGCCAGCAGGTCGAGCCACTCGCGGAACATTCTCTGATCCAGCAGGTCGGCTTCCATGTACAGGAAATCCTCGATTTCCTGTTTCAGTTGAAACCAGGCCAGCCCGCGGACGGGCTTGTCGAGTACGTCGCTCATTCCGCGGCCTGCCGTTCGGCTTCGCCGTTGCCGAGCAGGGAGTTCCAGCCGTCGCCTTTCAGGTAGCGGGCGTAGACATCGTAGTAGTTACGGGCGTTCTGTTCGCTGATCTGCACGTTGACGTCGCCGGGCAGCATGTCGCCGCGCGTGTGGTTGGTCAGCGATTGCTGATAGTTGAACGGGTAACGGCGGGCGATCGTTCCGGTGCTGGCCTTGGTGGCGTACAGCCAGTTTTCCATGTCGTCCTGCTCGGTCATTCCGGCGGGACCGGAATAGCGCATGTAGAAGCGGCGCAGCACGTCCTTCACCTCGGCGGGGGCGTCCGCATCGACCATGAAGAAGCGCCATGCCTCGGTTTCGGTCGGGCTGTGCGGATGCCACACGCAGAGGCCGCGCGGCTGGCGGCCGTGATAGGACGTGTTCGGGAACAAATTGCCGGTGAACGGCATGATCCTGGCCTTGTCGCCCAGGCGTTTTTTGCGTTCGTGGAAGCAATGACGGAAGTATTCGTCGACGATCGG
>DATAZJ010000451.1:0-9581 GCA_036272115.1 Rhodopila sp.
GCTCCTTCCGTGCGAACCCGCTGCGGCCTGCTGCGGGAGACGCTGTCGCGCGCCGCCGATGCCGCGTTCGGCCACCGCCTGATGATGGATTGCGTGGTTCCCGGCGGTGTGGCGACCGATATCGCCGAGGGCGGCCCGCAACTCATCCTGCGCGCACTCGGCGATATCGCCTCCCAGTTGGACTCGATCCGCCGCCTCCATCACGGTCCCGCTTTGTCCCTGAGGCTCTCAGGCCTGGGACGCGCCGACCGCCGGTGGGTCACCACGCTGGGCGTTGGCGGCGTGGTCGGCCGGTCGTCCGGACGGCCGTTCGATGCGCGCACTATGCTTTCGCCGGTGGACGCAGCGCTCGCCCCGCGCGTCGCCACCCGCCCCGAGGGCGACGCCGCCGCTCGGCAGCATCTCCGGCTCTTCGAGATCGCGGAAAGCCTGCGCCTGGTCAGCGCGCTGTTTGAGACCCTGCCGGACGGCCCGCTGACCGTCGCCCTGCCGCAGGCCAGCGGCGAGGGCATCGGATACGCCGAGTCGATCCGCGGCGACGTCTGGCACTGGCTGCGGCTCGATCACGGCCAGATCGCCGCCGTCTTCCCACGCGATCCGGGCTGGGCGCTGTGGCCGCTGGCCGAACGCGTGCTGCAAGACGCCGACGCCGACGATGCCGGCCTGATCCGCACCTCCCTCGCATTGCCCGCATCCGGAATGGATCTGTGATGATCGCACCCGATCCTGTCGGCCCGGCGGACCCCGAGACCACCGCCTCGCTGGCCGCCCGCCTTGAAGCCGCCGCCCAGGCCCGCCTGGGCCGAGGCCTGGCGATACGCCACGTCAACACCGGAAGCTGCAACGGCTGCGAACTGGAACTGCGCGCCCTGGGCAACGTCCTGTACGACCTGGAACGTTTCGGCCTGCGCTTCGTCGAAAGCCCGCGCCACGCCGATGTCCTGCTGGTGACCGGCCCGTTGACCCGCAATCTGCGCACCGCGCTGGAGCAAGCCTGGGATGCCACCCCGGACCCGAAATGGGTCGTCGCGGTCGGCGACTGCGCCGTCGACGGCGGCGTATTCAAAGGCAGCTATGCGGTCCTCGGAGGAACCGGCCTCGCCGTCCCCGTCGACCTGACCATCGGCGGCTGCCCCCCACCCCCCGCCCGCATCCTGGCCGGCCTAAGAGCCCTGCTGGAAGCAAACGCCAAATAAAATCCAACCCCCTCCCGCCCCACCGATCCAGCCACCGCCCCCACGTCACATTGAACCAGACACCGTCCCCACGTCACACCGCAGCGGACACCGCCCCCGCCCCTGCGTCATGCCGATGCAGATCGGCATCCACGCCTTCTTTAGAGGTCCCGCAAAGCAGAATGTATATGCTGCCGTCCATCACCCGAAGCCGGATGAGCCGGAGCCCAAAGACAGAAACGCCCCCGACAGACGTCGTCAATGCCGCCAACAAAGACCCCGAAGGCGGATGAGCGAGATAAAAACGGATGCGCTGTCGCCCCGGCCGGCGGCCAGTCAGATCATCCCCAGACTTCCCAGCGCACTCGCCCACAAGACGCAAAAAATCCAAGCTCGTCATCGTGCAGCAGCAGTAGGAAATCGCCACCCTTTGCCACGACCTAATTGTAGACAAACAGACCAGAGACCTGAAAGTCGAAGACCAGGTCATCATCGAACCCAAAATGACCAGCGCCAACACGCACATCCCGCGGCTACGAACGGGTGACCAGCAAACCCCGATGCCTGCCCAACAACGCCAGCCGATCCAAAGTCCAAATCCACCAGATCACCGCCCAGCCCCGATCAAAAAAGCATCCCGTTCATCCCCTCTTATCCCGCTTCATCCGCCTCAAAAAAAGAGCTGCAACAACCACCCCGAGGACAAACCACAAAGCAAAAAAAACCATTCAGGCGCAGACCATAACGGCGCGCACAGAACGGCAAATCAGTTCAATCGCTATGGATACTCTGGGGAAAGTGCCAACAATCAGCCGATAGCCGACGAATTAGCGCCAACCAGCCAAGACCAACGGTCCGCCGCCGAAACCAACCTCTCCCGCGAGCGGGAGAGGCAAGCAGCGCAAAAAAAACCTAGCTGGCAGACGGCTTGACGATCTTCTTCGTGTGGGTGGTCGTCTTGTGCGCGACGGTCTTGTGGACCGCCGCCACATGATGGGGCTTGGCCTTGGTCGCGGCCATGGCCGGCGAGGCAGCCAGGGCAACCACCGGCAGGATGAAAGCCACGGTGGCGATCAGACGTTTGAACGGGGTAATCACGAGCAGGTGCTCCGGGTGGTTGAGAGGGGGCGCAGTCGGGCTAACAGTCGATGCGAACTTCTCGCTGTAATCGACTGAGATCATTGTGCATCGACAACCCTAGCGGACGCAAGGAGAATCAAGCACGCAAAAGTGAGTATGTGGCATTAAAACAACCCATAGCGGCATGCCAGCCACAGTTTTTGCCATTTCGACAACCCGACCCGCAGGTCCAGCCGCTTCCAGCCCCGCCGCTCCACCACCGTCAGGATCGCGTCGTAGGTTGCCGCCATCAGCCTCGCCGGCTTCATCGCCGTCCGGTCGCACAGCGTCATCGTCTGCCGCGCCTCACGGAAATAGCCGTGCGCCAACGCCGCCAGCCGGTCGCAGACCGCCGGCAGCCCCGGCGCGGTCAGGATCGCCACCGGATCGGCCGGCACCCCGGCATCGGCCAGATACTCGCTCGGCAAATAGATCCGCCCCCGCTCGGCATCTTCCTGAATATCGCGCAAAATGTTAGTCAACTGTAACGCTCGACCAAGCGCGTGCGCCACCTGGTCGGCTGCGGGCGATGCATCGCCAAATGTCCGGACAGACAAACGTCCGACAGCAGACGCCACGCGATCGCAATAAAGATCCAGCGTGGCCATATCCGGCGCCAGCACGACGGTTTCCGCGTCCGTCTCCATTCCGTCGATCACCGCGATGAAATCCTCGGCCCGCAACGCGAACCGAGGCACCGCCAGCGCCAGCACGCGAGTCACCGGCCCTTCTGTCCGGCCCTCATACAACCCCGCGATATGATCCCGCCATGCCGCCAGACCAAGTCGTTTCTCTTCCAACGACCCTTCCTCGTCGGCGATATCATCGACGATCCGGCAGAACGCATAGATCGCGTACATCGCATGGCGCCGATCCGGCGGCAGCACACGCATGCCGTGATAGAACGACGTGCCGGCGGCGCGCACGATGGTCTCCACCGCGTCGAGGTCCTCCCGCGCGGCACCCAGCGGCGTGGAACGTTCCGTCATACCAGATAGAACACGGCGGCCAGGCAACTGAACACGGCATCGGTCTTCCGCAGCTTCACCCGACCCGCCAGCGGATCGTTATGAACCAGCCGCCGCGCCAGCCGTTTCGCCAACCCATGGATGATGCCGGTCTCGATCCGCAGGCGGCGATTGCGAACGATCTCGGGCAACTCCGACGCCGCGTGGTTCATCCGGTCCACCCGGTCAAGCAACGTTATGAACACGCGCCGCAGCGCCGGAGTCTCCGCCGGCAGCCGCAGATCGGCCACCGAGGCACCGAAATGATCCAGCAGCACCTGCGGCAGATAGCACCGGTCCAACTCCGCCAGATCCTTCCCGCAATCCTGCATATGGTTCAATATTTGCAACGACATGCACAGCGCATCCGACGGTGAGTAGCACTCATGATTCTCGCCATGCAGGTCCAGCACATAGCGTCCCACCGGCACCGCCGAATAATGGCAGTAGGTATACAGCTCATCGATCGTCGCATAGCGCGACTTGGTCGCGTCCTGGCGGAACGCGATCAGCAGGTCGGTCGCGTGCTGCGTCGGCAGCCCGGTCTTCGCCAGACTGTCCCGCAACGCCAGCGCACTCGGCGATCCGATCTCCCGCCGCCCCAGCAGCACGTCCTCCATGACATCAAGCCGGACCAGCTTGTCCTGCGCCGACAGCACCGGCGAATCGGCGATATCGTCGGCATTGCGCGCGAAGCGGTAGAACCGATGGATCGGATCGCGGTACCGCCGAGCAATCAGCGCAGACCCGACAGGGAAATTCTCATCCCCCCGGTCCTTGCCCGACCAGCTTTCGACGTCGAGACCCTCCGCGCCGCTCATCCTGTCGTCCCCGGATACGCACGACCCTTCCACGCCACCCCGGCGCCACGGAAATGGTTCACCGCCGAACCAACCGTCGCCGCCATGTAGAAGCAGGCCACCAACGGTAAAACCGCAGCCCACAGCGGCGACCGGCCAAACCGCGTCAAGGTTGGAAGATACGACGCCGACAGCAGCACCCACGCCGCCAGCCCGCACCAGAACGCCCGTCCATGGCCGAACAGTGCAGCCACCGGCGGCACCAGCCACACCAGCGCCATCCCCAGCGTCGTCGCCACCAGCAGCAGCACCGAATAGCGCAGTTGCACGAAAGCGGTCCGCGTGATCATGCGCCAGATGTCGATGACCGCCGGATACGGCCGCACCGACCGCGCGAGGTCCGCATGGCCCAGCCAAATCCGCCCGCCCTTTTTCACCGCGGTCGCCAAGGCAACATCGTCGATCAACGCCCCCCTCACGCTTTCCACCCCACCGATCCGCCGCAACGCCCGCCGCCTGATCAGGATCGTCCCGCCAGCCGCCGCCGCGGTCCCTCTCAGGCCGTCGTTCACCCAGGCAAATGGATACAACAACTGGAAGAAGTAAACGAAAGCCGGCACCAACCCCCGTTCCGCTCGGCTTTCGCACGCCAGTTTCACCATTTCGGAAACCAGATCAAGACCATATCGCTCTATTTGAGCAACGAGACAGGACAGATGCGCCGGCTCGTGGACGATATCGGCATCGGTCAACAGAATCAGATCGGCGTCGCCGGCCTCCACCACGCCTTGCGAGACAGCCCACAGCTTGCCGCTCCACCCCGCCGGCCGGGGCGCGCCGGTGATCACGGTCAGCCGAGGATCGCCGATCCCCCGAACGATGTCGCCCGTGCCGTCGGCGCTGTTGTCGTCAGTCAGGATCACCCGGAACGGGCCGGCATAATCCTGCGCCAGCAGCGACCGGATCACCGCCTCGATCATCGGCGCTTCGTCACGCGCCGGCACGACCACGGCAACAGACGGCGCGGTAACCGGATACGCCACCGGCAGCACCGGGCCAGCCCGCCAGAACATGCCATGCGCGAAGATCAGGTAGATCCAGATCAGCAAGGCCAGGATCGACAGAGTGGTCATCCAGCCAGCATGCCATTCGCCCGAAACCAGGCCACGGCGTCCTCAACCGCCAGACGCACCGGACGAGGCTGATAGCCCAGCTCCGTCACAGCCTTGGCCGAGGAATAGAACATCTTCTTGCGCGCCATCTTCAGATGGTCCCGGGTCATCATCGGCTCGATCCCCGTGAACCCCGCCA
The DNA here is from genome assembly GCA_036272115.1 of Rhodopila sp. Taxonomy (GTDB): domain Bacteria; phylum Pseudomonadota; class Alphaproteobacteria; order Acetobacterales; family Acetobacteraceae; genus Rhodopila. The sequence continues at coordinate 5,413 of DATAZJ010000451.1, forward strand.
GCTTCTCCATCACCAGCGCCGCCGGCCACACCACCGCTTCCGGCAGCCGGAGGAACGGCGGCCGGCGATGCACCACATCGGCCACCAAACCCAGGATGTCCTTCAGCAGCATGTTTTCCCCGCCCAGCACATAGCGCTGCCCGATCCGCCCCTTCTCCAGCGCCAGCACATGGCCTTCGGCGACGTCGTCGACATGCACGATGTTCAATCCGGTATCGATATACGCCGGCACCCGCCCGGCCGCCGCGTCCCGGATCATCTTGCCGGTCGGGGTCGGCTTGATATCGCGCGGTCCCACCGGCGCCGCCGGATTGACCACCACCACCGGCAGCCCATCCCGTTCGGCCAGCTCCAGCACCGCCCGTTCGGCCAGATACTTCGAGCGCTTATAGATCCCGACAAAATCCGCCTCATGCGTCGGAGTCTCTTCATCCGCCGACGTCCCGTCGCCGATCTGGCCCAGCGTGGCGACAGAGCTGCAATGCACGATCCGTTCGGCACCGGCCTGCGCGGCGGCACGCACCATCGCCAGGGCGCCGTCCACATTGGCGCGCAGCATCGCATCGGGGTCGGGCACCCAGAACCGGTAATCCGCCGCGACATGCAGCACGTATCGACACCCGGCGGCCGCTCGGACCAGCGACTCCGGATCGGTCAGGTCGCCGGTCACGATCTCGGCATCCACGCCGGCCAGGTTACGTCGATCGCTGGTGGGGCGCGTCAGCAGTCGCAGCGAATGGCCGCGAGCCGCCAGCACCCGCGCGACGGCGGACCCCACGAAACCGGTAGCACCTGTCACCAGGGTCGTCATGCAAAGCCTTTCTGAAGCCCGAAGTAGACCGGGCGCTGCCCGAACCCGCAAAGGGACCGACGCTCCCTTTGATCCCATGAATTTAAGTGCTTGGACAGGACACAACCAGCACCGGCCTTGCTCCGGCCGCGCCGTGAAGGCAGAAGCCGCCGCCATGAGACGCTTATCCATCGTTCTGGCCTTGCTCGGTGCGCTCACCGCCCTGCTGCTGGTGTCCTACTACGGCTTCGGCAACATCGTCTCGGCGGTCGGCCGGATCGGCTGGCCGAAATTCGGCCTGATCATCGGCTGGCAACTCGTGCTGTTCGCGATCCTGGGGCTGGCCTGGGATCTGATCACCCCCGCGCGCGCGACGCGCCGGCCCTGGGTGCTGATCTGGGGACGTATGGTCCGCGACGCCTCCGCCAACTGCCTGCCGTTCTCCCAGGTCGGCGGCTTCGTCTTCGGCGCCCGAGCGGTCACCCTGCACGGCGTCGAGTGGCACACCGCCACCGCTTCCACTGTCGTCGACGTCACCGCCGAGTTCCTGGCCCAGATCGCCTTCGCCTGCATCGGCCTGGGCATATTGGTGGTCCACGAGCCAGGCTCCCGCCTCGCCATGCCAGCCGAGATCGGCGTCGGCCTGGCCGTCCTGGCCTGCTTCGGCTTCATCTGGGTGCAAAAGGGCGCCGCCCCGGTGTTCGCCCGCATCGGCCGCCGCATCGCCCGCAACCGGTTCTCCAACGCCGAGCAACGTTTCGACCTGCTGCAGGCACAACTCGTGCTGATCTACGGCCATACGGGGAAGCTCGCCCTGGGCTGCTTCATGCACCTGGTCGGCTGGATCAGCACCGGCGTGGCCGGCTGGATCACCTACCGAGCCCTGGGCGTGCCGATCGATTTCGCCGACGCGCTGGCGATCGAGGCCCTGCTCGCCGCCTTGGCCGCTATCGCCTTCCTGGTCCCGGTCAACGCCGGCGTGCAGGAAGCAGGCTACGCCGGCCTGGGCTCGATCTTCGGCATCCCCCCCGAGTTGTCCCTGGGCGTCTCCCTGGTGCGACGCGCGCGAGACATCGTGATCGGCGTGCCGATCCTGCTGGTCTGGCAGTTCGTCGAGATGCGCCGGCTACGAGCCGCCGAACAGATGAATGCGAAGATACCGGCAACCCAGGACCAGTGACGCAGCCGTTCATGAAGGCGTCCCTCGGCCCGTCACGGCGCCGACGGTGCCGGCACGAAGCCAAGTCGAACCGCGTAATCCCGCACGTCGCCGGACCAGCCGGCGGTGTGAGCCTCGAACCGAGCCTGGTCGTCGGCGAATAGCGCGCGGATCGCCTCTTCATAACCAGGCAGATCGCCGGCCAGCGTCGACATGACGCGGTAGGCGGCCTCCTGTGCGGCACGCGTCCGCTGCTGCGTCCCGCCGGCACGTCGCGCCTCCTCCACCAATCGGCGCAAAGCCACCGACGCACCGCCCGGCTGCGCACTCAGCCATTCCCAATGGCGCGGCAGCAGCGTGACCTCACGCGCCACCACCCCGAGCTTGGGACGGCCCCGTGCCGGCGGCGTGGTGGTCGATCCAGATTCCGCCGCCTCGGGCGCCCTGGGCTGTGCGGCGACCGGGGCAGGGGAGTCCGCCAACCGCGCGATCAGATCGGCTTTCGTGCCCCGCAAGTCCAGATCGATGACCCGCCCCGTCGAATCGTCGAAGGTCAGTATGGCCTCGGTCACAGCACCACCGCTGGCATTCCTGACCGCAAGCGCAACCTCCACCAGCGGCCCAGCCGAAAGCTGCAGGCTGCCCAAAAAAGCGGTGCAAGGTTTTATCAACGTCTCGTTCATGGCAGGGACCTAAAGAACAGACTCATTTATACCCAGGTAAAAACATAAATCAACCATCAGCCACCAGCCCCGAGCACGACCCTCTCGACGCCTCCCCACCCCCACCGTCATGCCGACGCAGGTCGGCATCCACGCCTCCCCAGCCCCCCAAACCACAACAGCCCGACCCCAATCCGCCGCCGCACAGCGCGGTAACCAACGCCAATCGGCGAGGCCCCCACACCACAAATAACACCCGGGCAATACACCCCACCACCTCGGGCGACAGCCACGACAACCGACCACGCATTGACGACCGCGCCGGCCAGCGGCATTTCTCACCGCCATGCGTATCGCCGCCATCCTCGTCGCCGCCGGCTCCGGTACCCGCTTCGGGGCCGAACAGCCCAAGCAGTTCCTGACGATCGCCAACAAGCCGGTTATCCGCCACGCGGCGGAAGCCCTGGTCGCCCACGTCACCCTGCTCCAGCCGGTCGGCGACCCAGCCTCCATCGACCCCGCCCTGCACGGCGTCACCAATTGCCTGCCCGCGACACCCGGCGGCGCCACTCGCCAGGACAGCGTCCGAGCCGGCCTCGAAGCGCTCGCCCCGCACAACCCCGACATCGTCCTGGTCCACGACGCCGCCCGCCCATTCATCCCGGACGGCACAATCCCCGCCCTCCTGGCCGCCCTACGGGAATCCCCCGGCGCCATCCCGGCAGCCCCCGTCGCCGACACCCTGAAGCGAGTCATCCGCGGCGTGATCACCGAAACCGTGCCCCGCGCCGAACTCTTCCGAGCCCAGACCCCCCAGGCCTTCCGCTTCGAGACCCTGCTCGCCGCCCACCGCGCCGGCCTGACCGGCGCCACCGACGACGCCTCCCTGCTGGAAGCCGCCGGGGAAGCCGTCGAAGTCGTCCCGGGATCGGACGACAATATCAAACTGACCTATCCGGACGACCTGATCCGGCTGGAGCGTATCATGGGCGCCTCCCTACTACCCCGCGTCGGCACCGGCTTCGACGTGCATGCCTTCGAACCAGGGCGTCCTTTGATCCTGTGCGGCGTCACCGTCCCGCACGACAAGGGCCTGTCCGGCCACTCCGACGCCGATGTCGGCATCCACGCTTTGTGCGACGCCATCTACGGCGCCCTGGCCGAGGGCGACATCGGCCGCCACTTCCCCCCCAGCGAGGCCACCTGGAAAGACGCCGACAGCGCCCGCTTCCTGACCCACGCCGCCGAACGCATCGCCGCCCGAGGCGGCCGCCTGGTCAACGCGGACGTAACCCTGATCTGCGAGCGCCCAAAAATCACCCCCCACGCCCCGGCGATGATCCAACGCCTCGCCTCCCTGCTCGGCGTCGACCCCGGCCGTATCTCGGTCAAGGCCACCACCACCGAACGCCTGGGCTTCACCGGCCGCGGTGAGGGCATCGCCGCCCAGGCCGTCGCCACCGTCCTGCTGCCCGGAGGCTCCAATTCATGAACCGCCGCATCGTTGCCGGCCTGCTCTTCGGCTCCGCCCTCATGCTCGCAGGCTGCATCCCTCCCC
>DATAZJ010000452.1:0-9659 GCA_036272115.1 Rhodopila sp.
GCGACGGGACCACAGGCCGACCGTCTGGCCATCCATCCGCCCCACCGCTACCATCGGCCGACGGAAACGGACGCAAGAGGGCTGGCGATCATGGACATCATACCGAGCGGACAGACCCTGGGGGCGCGGGTTGAGGGTGTCGATCTGGGGACACCGTTGGCGGATGGGGAGTTTCGCTCGCTGTTGCGGGCGCTGGGGCGGCATGGGGTGTTGTGTTTTCCGCAGCAGACGTTTGGCACCGCGGCATTTGCGGCATTTGCCCGGCGTTTTGGCGATCTGGAGGTGAATGTCGCCAACCTGTTTCACGAGCCGGATTTTCCCGATGTCATGATCCTGTCCAACCAGGTTCGGCCGGATGGGAAGCCGGTCGGGCTGAACGATGCGGGGCAGGGGTGGCACACGGATATGTCGTACAGCCGCGACATCGCGCTGGCGAACGTGCTGCATGCGCAGGCGGTGCCGATGCGCAACGGGAAGCCGATCGGGGAGACTCAGTTCCGCAACATGCATGCGGCGTATGACGAATTGCCGGAGGACCTGAAGCGGAAGCTGGAAGGGCGCACGGCGACGCATGACTTCGAGAAATTCTGGGAGGTGATGCGGCAGCGCCCGGGGTCTCGCAGGGCGGCGCTGACGGAGGAGCAGAAGCGGAAGAAGCCTCCGGTGTCGCAGCCGCTGGTGCGGGTGCATCCGCTGACCGGGCGGAAGGTGCTGTATGCCAATCCGGGATACACGATGTGGATCGACGGGATGGACCAGCACGAGAGCGGAATGATCCTGGATTACCTGTTCCGGCATCAGGAGCGGGCGGATTTTCTGTATGCGCATCACTGGGCGGTGGGTGACGTGCTGATGTGGGACAATATCGGCACGGTGCATAACGCGGTCGCCGATTATATGCCGGATGAGCATCGTTACATGCGGCGGGCGCAGGTGATGGCGACGCTGGATTATCCGGCGCTGGTGGCCTGAGATGGCGTCGACGTTCACCGGCAAGCGGATTGTGGTCACCGGCGGGGCGGGCGGTATCGGGCTGGAAACGGTGCGCGGGTTCATGGATCAGGGTGGCCATGTCATCATGGCCGATGTCGATGAGGCGGCGCTGGAGCGGGCGCAGGCGATGTTGGGGCGGGTGCGGCTGGGGACGATCGCCTCGGCGCTGGATACGCCGGCGGAATGTGCGCGGGTGATCGAGGCGGCGGGGGCGCCGGTTTATGCGCTGGTGCATCTGGCGGGGCTGTTCGAGCGGGATGCGCTCGATCCCGAAGATCATGGGGTGTGGAACCGGGCGATCGCGGCGAATCTGACGAACGCGTACGACATGGCGGTGGCGTTCTCCACGCGATTCGATCGGCGGGAGCCGGCTCGGATCGTGCTGACCAGTTCGGTGGCGTATCGGCGGGGCAGCGCGGACCGGGTGCCGTATGCGGCGGCGAAGGGCGGGATCGTCGGGTTGACCCGGGCTTTGTCGCGGAAGCTGGCGCCGGATGTGCTGGTGAACGCGATCGCGCCGGGGCTGATCGAGACGCGGATGTCGGAGCCGGTGGTGGCGGAGCGGGGGGATGCGTACCGGGAGGAGATCCCGCTGAAGCGGTTCGGGAAGCCGGCGGAGGTGGCCTCGGTGATCCGGTTCCTGTGTTCGCCGGATGCGTCCTACATCACCGGGCAGACGATCAGCGTGGATGGCGGGATCACCAACGCCTGAGGGTCAGGCTTTGGTTGCGTTGCTGCGATGCAGGTCGTGGCGTGCGTCCTATCGTCCGTGGAAGACCGGCTTCTGCTTTGCCATGAAGGACCGGCAGGCATTTTGGAAATCCTCGGTCCGGGTGAAGCCGCTGGTGGCGGCTTCTTCTTCGCGGGTCACCGGCAGGGGGCCGCGCAGGCGGCGGATCGCGGCTTTGTGGTAGCGGGCGGACAGGGGCGCGCCCGCGGCGATGCGGTGGGCCAAGGCGAGGGCCTCGGATTCGACCTGGTCGTCGGGGACGACGCGGGACAGCAGGCCTTTCTCATAGGCTTCGCGGCCGGTGAAGATGCGGCCCTCGATCAGCATCTCGGACGCGACGCCGGAGCCGGCCAGAGTGACGATCGGGTCGATCTCGGCGTAGGGATACCAGACGCCGAGATTGCGGGCGGTGATGCCCATGCGGATGTTTTCGCCGCCGACGCGGAAGTCGCACATAGTGGCGATGCCGGCGCCGCCGCCCAGGCAATGGCCCATGATCATCGCCACCACCGGATGCTGGCACAGCCGGATCGACTGCATGCTCTCGTCGAGGATGTGGGCGTATTCGGCCTCCCGCTCGTGGTTGCCGCGTTCGTGCGGGAAGGCGGTGATGTCGGCGCCGGCGCAGAAGGCCTGGTTGCCGGCGCCGCGCAGCACGACGCAGCGCAGGTCGTCATCGGCGGAAAGCTGGTGCATCAGCGTGTGCAGGCCGCGCCACATCGACAGGTCGAAGGCGTTGCGCCGCTCCGGACGGTCGAAGGCGACGATGGCGATCGGTCCGTCGTGGGACACGGTCAGTCTGGGGTCGAGCATCGCGGGTCGGTCTCCTTACCCGCGGGTATCTGTCATAGGCTCCGCCGCTCGTCCATGGCGGATCAGGGGTGGCGGCGACCGGGGCGGTTACCCCGATCGCCGGCGGTGCGGTCAGCCGACGCGCTGGATGCGGCCGGTGTGGGGGTCCATGGTGAATTTCGCGATGACCGAACCCTCCTGCGTTGCCAGATCGAAGCCGATCGGGCCGTTCGGGGTGGCGGCCACGTTGGTCACCTTCCAGGTGTGGTTGCCGTTCCACAACAGGAAGCCCTCGGCGATTTTCTGCACGTCGGCGGGGGCCAGGTTGCGGTCGGGCTGGTGGTAGATCAGCGCGAAGGGGCGCTGATGGTCGCCGTGGTGCATCCAGCCTTGCCCGTCCGGGCCGGGATGATGCCGCCATCCTTCCATCCAGTGATGGCCCGGATGCGGCGCGCCGTCCATTTGCTGGGCCGGGGGCGGTGCGGGTTGGGCTTGTGACAGGACGGCTCCGGTGGCGATCCCACCGGCTACGAACGCGGCGGCGGCGGTGAGGATTGTCTGGCGCATTCGATTTCTCCCTGAAGTGCGACGGGGCATACATGGGCCATCAGTTTGGCGGCGATCCGCTCGGGCAGGCGACGAATTGCAAAAAAGTGCAACGGTCGTTCCGAAGCGGCGCTCGGCGTCGTATGTAACAGGGCATGGACCAGACACCGCATATCCTCGTCATCGATGACGATCGCGAAATACGCGATCTTCTCGCGCGTTTCCTGGAGAAGCAGCGCCTGCGCGTCACCGCGGTGCGCGATGGCAAGGAGGCTCGACGGGCCTGGCTGAACGGACATTACCAGCTTGTCGTGCTGGATCTGATGCTGCCCGGCGAGTCGGGGCTGGATCTGGCGCGCTGGCTGCGGACGCAGTCGGAAATCCCGATCGTGATGCTGACCGCGATGGGCGAGGAGACCGACCGGATCATCGGCCTGGAGCTGGGGGCGGACGATTATGTGCCGAAGCCGTTCAACCCGCGCGAGTTGCTGGCTCGTATCCGAGCGGTGCTGCGGCGGTCGGGCGATCAGGGGGAGGCGAAGCACGATCCGACGGTGCGGGGCTACCGGTTCAACGACTGGACGCTGGAGCCGGCGCGGCGGCGGCTGCTGAACCCGGACGGGGTGGAGGTCGCGCTGACCGGCGGCGAATACGACCTGCTGCTGGCGCTGGTGGAGCGGGCGAACCGGGTGCTGACCCGCGACATGCTGCTGGACTTGTTGCGCGGGCGTCAGGCGGGGCCGTTCGACCGGGCGATCGACGTGGCGGTGTCTCGCCTGCGCCGCAAACTGGAGGACGACGGGCGGAACGCGCAGCTTATCAAGACGGTGCGCGGCGGCGGATATGTGCTGGCGGCGACGGTGGAGCGCGCGTGAGCCGATAGCGGCGGATGTTCGCGTGGGATGCATAAAAAGCTCGGATTTGCGTGTAATGTGTCTGACACACGCATTCGCGTGAGGGAGCGTGCATGAAAATTCGCCTTTGGCCGGGCAGCCTGGCCGCGCGGACCGCGGTGGTGCTGCTGGTGGGCCTGATCTTCGTGCAGGGCGCCGGCCTGACCATCCATGCGCTGGACCGGCTGGACGTGCAGCGGCTGGGCCAGGCGCGCGACCTGGCGCTGCGGGTGGTCGCGCTGTATCGCACCATGGCACTGACCGATCCGCCGCGCCGGCCTCAGGTTTTGACGGATCTGCATCGCGGACCCGAACTGGCGGCCGTGCTGAGTTCCGAACCGCCCGAGGTGGACATGCCTCGGATGCCGTCACCCGAGGACCGCCTGCTGCGGATCAACATGAACCTGGTGCCGCTGGGCGCGCCGAAGATCCGCTGGAGCGAACTGGTGGTCTATGGCGGGCACACCTGGCATCAGGCGGTGCTGGGCATGCGCTTTCCGGATGGCGAATGGCTGAACGTGACGGCGGAGCTGGAGCCGCTGCGGCCGTGGCACTCGCCGTCGTTCCTGATCGTGTTCGGGCTGATGACGGTGGCGGCGGCAGGGCTGACGCTGTGGGCGGTGCGGCGGCTGACGGCGCCGGTCCGCACCCTGGCGGCGGCGGCCGAGGCGCTGGGCCGTGATGTCAACGCCGCGCCGCTGCCGGAGAACGGGCCGACCGAGGTCGCGGTCGCGGCCGTCGCGTTCAATACGATGGCGGCCAGGATCCGCCGTTTCGTGGAGGACCGGACGGAGCTGCTGACCGCGATCGGGCACGATCTGCGCACGCCGATCACGCGGCTGAAGCTGCGGGCGGAGTTCGTGGAGGACGAAGAGCAGCGCGGCAAGATCCTCGTCGATCTGGAGGAGCTGGAGGCGATGGTGTCGGCCACTCTCGCGTTCGGGCGGGATGCGCGGACGACGGAGGCGGTATCGCAGCTCGACCTGGCGGAGTTGCTGCGGACGATCCTGGACGAGGCGGGGGATGCGTGTCCCGATGTGCTGGACAAGCTGAACTTCGAGGGGCCGGCGCATGTGACGGTGCAGGCCCGGTCGCTGTCGCTGAAGCGGGTGTTCGTCAACCTGGTCAGCAACGCGGTGAATTATGGCGGATCGGCTCGGGTGCGGCTGGTGGTGCGCAATCCGCGGCTGGTGGTGGTGGAGGTGGAGGACGACGGGCCCGGCATTCCGCCGGGCGATCTGGAGCGGGTGTTCGAGCCGTTCCACCGTGGCGAACCGAGCCGCAACCGGGAGACCGGGGGGGTGGGGCTGGGGCTGCCGATCGCGCGCAATATCATGCGGGCGCATGGTGGGGACGTGATAATCGCGAACCGGCCGAGCGGGGGGGCCAAGGTGACGGTGACGCTGCCGGTTTAGGGGGATCGGTGGCGGGCGGCCTTGGGGGGGCACGCCGTCCTGTTCGGTGACAGGGGCCCCGGCACCGGCGCGGGAGTCCGTCGGCATGACGGGTGGGGTCATCGGAAGAGTCGGCATCGACGCCGGCTGCTGGTATGAGATACCGAACGCGCTGGGCGGGACGTATCACGACGCTCCGCGCGGGTCGTTTCTTGTCCGCCGTGTTGACGGCTGTTGGGAGCGCCACCCTGCTTCGCCGCGATGGATTGGAAAGTAATCAAGCGGATCGCGGAGTTTCGCGGAGTTCGCGCGGAGTTTCTCGGAGGAGTGCTGGATTTGACCTGAGGATTCGATGTCGATCGCGGGCATTCCACGCAGCGGCTGAGAGGCAATCACAGTAATGGATGCTACCGGGTGAAATTTCTTCTCCGCGAGGCTCCGCGGGAACTCAGCGAAACTCCGCGTTATGCTTGATTGCTTTCTTGCCGACGGCAGTCATGGATCGTGCATGGTCCGTGCCGGCGAAACAACGAAATGCAACAGACAACGCTGTAATTCCAATCGCCCTTGATGTTGACCCATCGGCAGCGGCGTGCAACCGTCATGGCGAGCGCAGGGTCTCCCATGTCTTTGTTTTTGCTTGTAAAAGGCGTGGATACCGGCATGCGCCGGCATGACGGACGGGGTCAACCGAAGAGGACGGGGTCAACCGAAGAGTCTGCATCGGCGCCGGTTGGTATAAGAGTAACGCCGGGTGGTATAACCAGCGTCCTGCCCGGATCGTCGCAATGTCGAGCGGCCGTGTTATTCGCGCCTTGGATCTACCCGCGCATCCCGCCTCCCCGCGGCGGGGCCTTGGTGGCCATCCGGGAGAAGCTGACGACGCTGCCGAGGCCGGAGAATACCGCGGCCATTGCCAGGGCCAGGGACGGGCCGTGGCGCAAGGAGATGCCGAAACAGAGTGCCACCAGGGCGGCGCCGACGGCCTGGCCGACCAGGCGGGAGGTGGCGACGATGCCGCTGGCGCCGCCGCTGCGGTCGGGCGGGGCGCTCGACATGATGGCTTTCAGGTTGGGGGACTGGAAGAACCCGAAGCCCGTGCCGCACACCAGCATGCGCCAGACGATCGCGGGGATGCCCGGATGGTCGGGCAGGGTGGCGACCAAAGCGAGGCCGGCGCACAGGATGGCCAGTCCGATCCCGCCCAGGATCGCCGGTGGGAAGCGGTCCGACAGCGGGCCGGCGATCGGCGCGGCGATGGCGGTCATCACCGGCCAGGGGGTCAGCAGCAGGCCGGTCTCCACCGCGCTGAAGCCCAGCACGGTCTGGAAGTAGAACGGCAGCGCGACGAAGGCCAGGCCCTGCGCGGCGAAGGAGCACAGTGACGTCAGCGACGACAGCGCGAACATCGGCCTCCGGTACAGGTCCACCGGCAGCATCGGGGCGGGCAAACCGAGCTGGCGGTAGACCAGGGTGAGGCCGGCGGCGATGGCGATGGCCAGGGTGGCCACGGTGATGAACGGGCTGGCGCTGTGCGCGGCCTCACCGATGCCGAAGATCAGGAAGCCGAAGGTCGCCGCGTTCAGGGCGGCGCTGCCGAGGTCGAAGCGGTGCGGGGCTCGTCTGGTGTCGGGCAGGACCCGCAGGGCCAGGACGAAGGAGATCAGGCCGAGGGGGACGTTGATGGCGAACAGCCACTGCCAGGTGCCCAGCGACAGGATGCCGGCGGCGATGGTGGGGCCGACGGCGGTGGACACCGCAACGGTCAGGGCGTTGTAGCCGACGCCTCGGCCTAATGACTTCGAGGGGTAGATGAAGCGGATCAGGGCGGTGTTGACGCTCATGACGCCGCTGGCGCCGAAGCCCTGGACGATGCGGGCGGCGGTCAGGGTGGGCAGCGACCAGCTCAGCGCGCACAGCAGGGAGGCGACGACGAACACCGCCAGGCCCCAGACATAGACGCGGCGGTAGCCGATGATCTCACCCAGGGAGGCGAAGGGCAGCAGGGAGACGACCAGGGCCAACTGGTACGCGTTCACCACCCAGACCGAATCGGCCGGGCTGGCGTTGACGTCGATGGCGATGGTGGGCAGCGCGGTGTTGGCGATGGAGGTATCCAGCGATGCCATGGCGACGGCGATCACCAGGGTGATGACGGCGGAGATCAGGCGCCGGCCGCTCAAGCCGTCTTCCGGGATGGGACTGGTCATCGTGTCGGTTTTCAACGCTCTTTCATGGCCGGCGGGGCGATGTGGCGATCCCGGTTGGGCGATAATGGTTGGGGGGCGGGGGCCGGCGGGGTGGAATTGCCGTGTCGGGGCGCCGGCGGCAATGCCCCTTGGCGCGGCGGCGGCTCGGGGCAGGGTTGCGTGCGGCGCTGTTGTGCGGTTCGCGGCGGCTTATGAGCGCCGATTTGGCATTCCCCGATTTGGCATTACTCTGGCCTTGGCGGGTCGGGCACACCATATTGCGGCCGTCACAACATCGAAGCGAAACCCAATGCGTCGCACCTCAGTCCTGCTCGCCGGCTTTGCCGCCCTGGCGCTGGTCCTGTCTCCCGGGCTGGCCGACGCGCGGGCCGGCGGGGGCAGTTCGTTCGGCAGCCGCGGCAGCATGACCTACTCGGCGCCGCCGGCCACGCGCACCGCGCCCTATTCGGCGGCGCCGATGCAGCGGAGCATGACGCCGCGCCAGACGGCACCCAGCTATGGTTATCGCGGGTATCAGGGGGGCGGGATGATGCACGGGCTGATGGGCGGGCTGTTCGCGGCGGGGCTGTTCGGGCTGATGTTCGGGCATGGGTTCATGGGCGGCGGCCTGGGGCTGTTCGGCCTGCTGGGCCTGCTGCTGCAGATCGTGCTGGTGGTGGTGGTGGTGCGGTTCCTGTTCCGCATGTTCACGGGCGGGCGCTCGGCGGTGATGGCGGGGGGGCCGAACGTCTACTCGGGTGGCGGGATGGGCGGGCCGGGGCCGAATATGGCTCCCTCCGGACCGCCGACCATTCCGATCACGCCGGCGGACTACCAGCAGTTCGAGCAGTTGCTGATGGGCATCCAGGCGGCGTGGAGCGCGCATGACCTGAGCGGTCTGCAGGCGATGGCGACGCCGGAGATGGTCAGCTACTTCTCCGAACAACTGTCCGAACAGGTCAGCCGCGGCGTGCGCAACGTGGTGAACGATGTGCGGCTGGTGTCGGGGGACCTGTCGCAGGCATGGGCCGAGGATGGGCGGGAGTATGCGACGGTGGCGATGCGGTTCTCGATGATCGACGTGACGCGGGATACGGCGGGACGGGTGGTCGACGGCAGTCCGAACGAGCACGTGACGGAGACGGAGATCTGGACGTTCGTGCGGTCTCGGGGTGGGCACTGGATTTTGTCGGCTATTCAGCAGACACGGTAGGCGGCCTGGAGTTGGCTGCGCCGGGGAGCCGCGGGAAGCCGATGCCGAGCTGATCGCACGGTCAGCCGGTGCCGGTGTTGCTGGTGGGCTGCCATCGTGAACGGTCGGGAATCGTCTTGTGGACGGCGTTGACGACACGGACCCGGACAGCGGGCGGTCGGCTGTCCCGATTTTCCGAAATCCGGTAAATTCCGGCACCCAGCGTTAGGAGGGCTGCAACCCGTGACCGACCCGATCCCCTATAGCGACGCGAAGCTGCGCCGCATCCTGTCCACCGTGCGGACCATCGCCTTGGTGGGGGCGTCGTCCAACTGGAACCGCCCCAGCTACTTCGTGATGAAATACCTGCAGGGGAAGGGCTATCGGGTCATTCCGGTGAACCCCGGTACCGCGGGCAACGACCTGCTGGGCGAGCGTATATACGCCAATCTGCGCGATATCCCGGACAAGATCGACATGGTGGATGTGTTTCGCGCCTCGGATTCGGTGGGACCGGTCGTGGACGATGCCATTGCGATCGGTGCCAAGGTGGTGTGGATGCAGCTTGGCGTCCGTAACGATGCGGCGGCGGCGAAGGGTGAGGCGGCGGGGATCGAGGTGATCATGAACCGCTGCCCGAAGATCGAGTTCGGGCGGCTGGGCGGCGAGTTGTCCTGGAGCGGGGTGAATTCGGGGATTATTCGGAACAAGGCGGCACAGGCGCCGACGGATCGGGTGGGGAAGCCCAGGGCGTTGCCGGCGGTGAATGTTTCTTATGGGTTTGAAACGCGGGCGGTGCATGCGGGGGCGGCGCCCGATCCGACGACTGGGGCGAGGTCTACGCCGATCTATCAGACGACGTCTTATGTTTTTGACTATGTCGATCTTGCGGCGTCTTTGTTCAATCTGAACAATTTCGGGTATATTTAT
>DATAZJ010000453.1:0-5059 GCA_036272115.1 Rhodopila sp.
CCGGTCGCCCGTGATGTAACCTTCTTTCGTGCACCCCTGCCAGCGACCAATAATACCAGCCGACGTTGATGCAGACTCTTCGGTTGACCCCGTCCGTCATGCCGACGGAGGTCGGCATCCACGCCTTTTACGAGCAGAAACAAAGGCATGGATGGCGAAGCCTGGGCTCGCCATGACGGTTGCACGGCGGTGCCGATGGGTCAATATCAAAGGCGATTGGTATTAGGAGGTAGGCATGGGTGGCAGGCCTTCGCCTGCCATGACGGGCTGGGGCGGCGCGGGAGTGCGCGGCTATACCGATGCCGAGGCGTTGATTTGTCCCCAGGGCCTTACCGCGGAGGCGGCGGCGGACGGCTGTAGTCCATCGGGGGCGGCGGCGGGCGGTCGGGCGGCGGTGGGCGGTAGGCCCTGTCGTGGCCGCCGGGCGGCATGACGGTGCCGCCTTCGTTGCCGCACATGCAGTAGCCACCGATCGGCATACCGGTGCCGCATGTCCGGCGGCCGGAATCGGTGAGGCACATATTGGCCAGGGCCGGGGTAGCCGACAACGCGCCGAGGAGGAACGCGCAGGCAGTTAGCGTAACCTTCATGCGAGCCACCTTTCCAATCGGGTTAATACCTATCCGATTGGGGCCAAAACTAGGCTCGGCATCAATCCACAATACGGTGAAGCGTGGCCGCACCGGCGACCACGCCTCTCCATCATCCCCTACTCAGCGGCGATCGCATTCGCCGGAGACGCATGCATCACGTCCAGCGCGTCCTCGAACACTTCCATGTTCTTGCCGTAGGAAATCGCCGCCGCCTGCACGCCGCACACCAGATGCTGCCAGCGCCACGGATCACGCGTATTGCGGAATTCCTCGACGATCGACTGGTGATGCTTGAAGGCGTGCATCTCGGTAAAGCTGTCATGGCAGACGATCTCGGCCAGACGAGCGATCAGTACCTCGGGGTCATAGCGCAGGTTCACGTATTGCTGCGCCAGATTCACCGTCTCCTTCACCTCCGGCACCGCGATCATCTTGCCCAGGTTGGTCACCGTCGACCAATCCGTGGGCGGCTGCTGGTGGATGCTGTCGGTGATCGCAGCCAGCAGTTAGTCCTGGCTGCGATGCGGCAGAGCGGCCACTGCCTCAGCGTCCACTTCCGTCACCGGGTTCATCCGGTACTGGGTCGACATCACTTCCGGCCCGGTATGCCACAGCAGCAGGATCAGCAGCCGGTTGCGCCGGCTGAACCCGTCCAGCTTCAGCAGCCAGCGGCGCAGGTTGGCGCTGGTGTGCATGTGCACATCCATCGGATTGCCGGTCTGCGACCGCAGGAACAGCCCCGCCGCACCGATCGACAGCGCCTCGCCGGCGCCTTCCACCGACATTCCGTCAACCAGCGCCTGCGCCAGCAGCCGCGGGATTTCGGGGTATTTTTCCACCCGCCCGATCGCCTCACCGACGCGGCCAATGTGCGCCGTCTCGTCGTCGCCGGTCTTCTCGCGCAGTTCGAGATCCATCAAGCCGTATTTCTCGATCACCGAGTCCACATCCGGCACGACCCGGTGCGTGGGGAAGCGGGCGACGTAGCGGACGGCCGGGCGCATCAGCACTTTCAGGTGTTCGTCGCCGTAGAGTTCCAGGGCGCGCCAGGTCTGGGCGGGGAAAATGAAGTAATGATCGTCCAGCGAGTTCTTCGGAATCGCGACGGTCATCAGCAGGTCGAACGCCTCCATTTTTGGCACCTGATCCCACAGCCACAGGAACAGATGGTCGGCCTTGTTGCTTTCGCCGCGGCTGCACGCCTTCAGGAACGCCGCCTTGGCGGCCTCGACACCCTCGGCATTGATCTCATCACCCGAACCGTCGGCGGCCAGGTCTTCGGTGCGGCTGACCGCCGCGCCGCGAGGGTCCAGCGGTTTGAACTCCAGCAACTGGAACGGGCCGGTGACCGGATCGTGGATGTGTTTGTTGGACAGCGCGACGTGCTGCATGATCGGCAGGAACCGGTCCTCGCCGTTCAGCCGTTCGCTCAGCTTGGCCACCGCATAGATGCCGGCCAACGGATGCAGCGGGCCACCGTGGTGACCGGGGGGCAGGTCGGACGACCGCACCACCGCCAGCGCGGACGCCGTCATCATTGTCTGGATCGGCACGCCTGCCCGCAACTTCGCCAACGTGCGGTCAACGATTTCCGCTCGCGGGGTTTCCTCGATGAACTGGACTAAAGGTTCTATGGTTTCAGGATATTGGACGCGATTCGGCACGGTGAACTCTCCCAAAATGCAGTGGTGTCTGTGGTCTTCGGTGTCTCGACCGGATCATCGATCCGGCGCTGCGTGTCTCAAGCGGGCGGGCGCGGCCTTGGCCCGCGAATCGGCGGCTTTCAGCGCGGTCTTGGTCCAGTGAGGCAATCGTCTCCATCACACGGTGTCCCGCTAGCGCTCGATAGTCTTCCGGTGATCTCGCTTGGGGGGGTCTCGCTCTATCGCTGGCGAAACGGCGGCAAGACGAGGTCGTTCATCAATCTGCCACTGATCGTCATACGCGATTCAACCTGTGTCAATGTTGACAGCCCGCCGAAGCCCCCGCGCCGACACATATCGTCCCGATTTTACCCGCTTTTACGCATCCATTTGCCGCCCCAAGCGTTACGTGCCGGAACGGCTACAGCCCTCGGAAGGAGTACCCCATGAAACCCCTGCTCGCGTTGGTCACCGTGACCCTGACAGCGCTGATATTTGAGGAAAAAGCCCGCCAAATCGCCGGCGACGCGCAAATTGCCCTCGACCACACCGTGGCTCAGGCGCGCGACGCCAGGCAATCCCTGACCCACAAGGTGGAGCAGCAGCCGCTGATTTCGATCCTGTTTGCCGGCGGCCTCGCCTATTTGCTGGCCAAAGTCGTGCCGCTATAAGAATAAACCGGACGGCGCACGAAAAACCCGGCGCCAGTCTCCCGGCGCCGGGCTAAAATCAACCTGATCGCTCAGACGTTGGCGGCGATCCAGTCCTTCAGCTTGCTCTTCGGCAGCGCTCCCACCTGGGTCGACACCGGCTTGCCGTCCTTGAACATGATCAGCGTCGGGATTCCCCGCACCGCGAACTGGTTCGGCGACATCGGGTTGTTGTCGATATCCACCTTCGCCACCGTCAGCTTGCCGGCGAACTCACCCGCCAGTTCCTCCAGCGCCGGCCCGATCATCTTGCAGGGCCCGCACCACTCCGCCCAGAAATCGACCAGCACCGGGCCGGTCTTGCTGGCTTCCACCACGTCGGTGGCGAAGCTTTTGTCCGTTACTGGAACCGTATTCGCGCTCATTGTCGGAATCCTCGAATTTTCAGTTGGCGAAAAGGTGGGACCGGTGGCCACCCCGGTCAAGCCGCGTCCTTCGCATGGCCGGGATCGTGCGAATCGAGCATCTCGTCCGGCAGGATCGCCACCCGGGCCTCCCGCGTCCAGATCAATGCGCACAACACCGCTCGATCGGGGAAAATCGCCCGCAGCACCGCCCGGTAGGACGCCATCTGCCGCAGATACAGCACCGGCGTATCCTCCACCCGACCCGGCGGCCGGCGATTGGTCTTGAAGTCCGCGACCAGCACGCGATCCGGCAGCACCACCAGCCGATCGACCAGCCCGCCCACCACCGCATCCCCCACCACGCCCGTCAGAGGCACCTCCGCTCGGCTCTCCCCCCCGAACAGCGGCGCCAGGTCGGGATGCGCCATCACCGCCAGCACCTCATCGGCCACCTGTTCAGCCTGATCGGCAAGCAACCCCTGCCCCGGCCTGTCGAGAAACCGCACCGCCGCTTCCCATCGCTCATCCGCCGGCACCGAGGGCAGATGCTGCAACAGGGAATGGATCAACTGCCCACGCCGGAAGCGGTCTCCACCGCCACGATCCGCCAGCGGCGACTCCGCCGCGGGCACAGATCCCAATTCGACGCCCTCCGGCCGGCTCGGCGCCAGCGGCATCGGCCGCGGCGGCTCCGGCGGTGGCGGCGCCGGCATCCACGCGGGCGCCGATCCAGCCCACTCGGGCATCGCCCCACCAGCTTCGGCCGCGGCCACCCGAACCGTCGCCCCCGCCGGCAGGCTTTGTTCCGAACGCAGGAACGTCACATCGCCCTCCCACAGCCCGAACGGCTCCTGCTCCGGCGACAGCGCCTGCACACCCCGAGAAACCAGATTATGCCAGCACTCATCCTTCGGCTTGTGATGCCCCTGCCACCCGCAAATCAGCAGCCGATCTTCGGCCCGGGTCAGCGCGACGTAGAGCAGGCGATTGTGCTCCTCCATCTGCCGCTGCCGGCCATCGGCGCGCAGCCGGTCCAGCGCCTTGCAGCGGAACTCCTTGCGCGGTTCCCACAGTGGCACCTCGATCCCGGTCGCTTCGTCCAAGGCCCAGACGATGGTCTTGTCGTCGTTCGGCAGCGCGGCGGTGTCGGGCACGATCACCAGCGGCGCCTGCAACCCCTTCGCCCCGTGCACCGTCATGATCCGCACCAGGTTGCCGGCGGATTCGGCGTCGCGCTTCACCTCCGCGCCCGACCGGCGCAGCCACTGCAAAAACCCTTGCAGCGACGGCGGATGCCGCCCGGCATAGGTCAGCGCGGCATTCAGCAGTTCATCCACCGGTTCGGCCGCCTCCGGTCCCAGACGGGCGAACAGCCGAGCCCGGCCGCCCAGCGGACCCAGCGCCTCGGCGAACAGCGCGTACGGTGAGACATAATCGACGCGCGCCAGCAATCGGACGAAGAAATCGGCGGCGGCCCGCCACGCCGGGCGCTCATCGGCACGATCGCGCAACGCATCCCACAACGATCCCTCACGCCCGATCGCCAGGTCCATCAAATCGTCGTCGCTCAACCCGCCCAACGGACTGGTCAGCAGGCACCCGAAGGTCAAATCATCCGACGGCAGCAGCAACGCGTCCCCCAGCGCCACCAAATCCTGCACTGCCGGCTGATCCGTCAGCACTATCCGATCGAGCCCGGCCACCGGCACGCCCTTCGCCTTCAGCGCCCGCACCAGCGCCCAGGCGAACGCCCCCCGCCGCCGCAC
>DATAZJ010000454.1:0-5028 GCA_036272115.1 Rhodopila sp.
TTGCTGGTGATCGTCACCGTCGGGGCGGTGGTGTCGATCGTCACCGCCAGGCCGCTGGATGCGGGGCCAACATTGCCCGCCGCGTCGGTCGCCTTGGCGGTGAGGCTGTGGGTCCCCGAGCTTAGTGGCGTACTGGTGATCGACCAGTTGCCTCCGGTTGCAGTGGTAGTCCCCAGTACGGTGGTACCGTCGGTGTCGTAAAGCGTGACGGTGCTGCTCGCTTCCGCCGTGCCGATGAAGGTCGGGGTGGTGACATTGGTCAGATTGTCCGTGCTGGAGGTTCCGAGGTCGTCCGCCGTCAGCAGGTCGGGGACCGACGGTGCGAGCGGGGCGAGCGTGTCGAAGGCGATGACCGGGGTGGTGCCAGCTGCGCCGGCATTGCCGGCCGCATCGGTATAGGCGCCGGACGCAACCGTGATGCTGGCGGTGGCGCCATTGGTGCCGGTGGCTGGGGTGAAGGTGGCGGTGCGCGTCAGGCCGGAGCCGGTGATTGCGCTCAAGGTTCCGCCGGTGACCAGCACGTCACCCCCACTACCGTCCCAGGTGAACGTCGCGCCCGGGTCCTCGCTGAAGGTGAAGGTGATGGTCGCGGTCTGTCCGGCGTGCAATTGCGCCAGGTTGCTGGTGATCGTCACCGTCGGGGCGGTGGTGTCGATCGTCACCGCCAGGCCGCTGGATGCGGGGCCAACATTGCCCGCCGCGTCGGTCGCCTTGGCGGTGAGGCTGTGGGTCCCCGAGCTTAGTGCCGTACTGGTGATCGACCAGGTGCCGCCGGTTGCGGTGGTAGTCCCCAGTACGGTGGTACCGTTGGTGTCGTAAAGCGTAACGGTGCTGTTCGTTTCCGCCGTGCCGGAGAAGGTCGGGGTGGTGACATTGGTCAGATTGTCCGTGCTGGAGGTTCCGAGGTCGTCCGCCGTCAGCAGGTCGGGGACCGACGGCGCGGGCGGGGCGAGCGTGTCGAAGGCGATGACCGGGGTGGTGCCGGCCCCTCCGGCATTGCCGGCCGCATCGGTATAGGCGCCGGACGCCACCGTGATGCTGGCGGTGCCGCCATTGGTGCCGGGGACTGGGGTGAAGGTGGCGGTGCGGGTCAGGCCGGAGCCGGTGATCGAACTCAGGGTGCCGCCGCTGACCGCCACGGCACCCGCCAGGCCGTCCCATGCAAACGTCGC
Organism: Rhodopila sp.; assembly: GCA_036272115.1. Lineage (GTDB taxonomy): Bacteria > Pseudomonadota > Alphaproteobacteria > Acetobacterales > Acetobacteraceae > Rhodopila. Next base: position 1,173 of record DATAZJ010000454.1, read on the forward strand.
GCCCGGGTCCTCGCTGAAGCTGAAGGTAATGGTTGCGGTCTGCCCGGCGTGCAATTGCGCCAGGTTGCTGGTGATCGTCAGCGTTGGGGCGATGGTGTCGATCTTCAGCGTTCCGGTCGGGTTGCCGACCGCGCCGGTCATGTCAGCGTTGTTGCCAGTGCCGTCCAGGATGGTCGCCAGGTTCAGATTGAACGTCGTGACCGCCAGATCGGCGATGTTCTCGCCGTCGACGACTGTGTAGCTGAAAGTCAGCGCGGCAGTACCCGAACCGGCGTTATAGGTGGCCGTTCCACCGTCGTTCAACGTCAGCGTCGGTGGACCGCCGGCGACCGTCACTGTCTCGCTTAAGTTGACCGTGAAGGTGACCGTGGCGCCGACGGCCAGATCGCCGGCGCCCGCGGTGATATTGGTGCCCGAGGTTGTGACCGAGGTTACCGTCGGGCCCGGGGGTGCAGGGATCAGGGTGAAGGTGATCAGGCCGTTGCCGGCGCGCACGCCTGCGGTGACGACCTGGTTGGTCCCGGAGTCGAAGGAGCCGCCTCCTCCGCCACCTTCGCTGGAGCCGCTGCCGTAGCCCCCTCCTCCGCCGCCGCTGTAGCCGCCCCCACCGCCGCCGCCGGCGCCACCGCCCCCTCCGCCGAAGCCGCCGTTGCTGCCGCCATTAACGCCATGGTTGCCCCCGACGAAGCCCACTCCGCCTCGGCCGCCGTAGTTGGTTGAAGCGTTCCCCCCGTTACCGGTTAACCCGCTCCCGCCGCCGCCGCCGTATGTTCCGGCCCCGGCGCCGCCACCACTGCCACCACTGCCAGCACTGCCGCCACTGCCACCATTACCGCCATTGGCACCAGCACCGGCGGTGCTGCCGCCAGGGCCGCCGCCGTAGCCGCCGCCGCCGCCGGCGATTACCAGCGGGCTGTAAGGGCCAGACGACGACCCGGCGCTCCGTTCGAGCACGAAGCTGCCGCCACCGCCACCGCCCGGGGCCACGACCCCGCCATAACCGCCGACGACGATTTCGAGCTGTTCACCCGCCGTCAGGCTGATGTCGCCGGAAACCTCCGCGCCTTGACCTCCGCCGCCCCCCTGTGCTCCGTACGCGGTGATGTTATAGGTACCAGCGGGGACCTTGAGGGAGTTTCCCACCGTGACGTGAACGACCAATCCGCTGAAGCCGTAGCTGTAAGTTCCCACGGTCATGATTATTTCCTGTTGCGTTATCGTATTCGCCGCGGATGATGCACCGCGGCGCATCGCCGGCTTTTGGTGTGTAAGCGGCGCGGTTATTCCCTGTTTAAATTGAAAAACAGTAAATCGTTCTGTTTAACCGCGATGCGTATGCGTTGGAAAAACGACAAAAGCAGGAAGTATCGAGTACGTAGCTGCGTCCGGCCTTGCTTCATCCATGCCAGTCAAAAGTATAGCTTGCCGTTAAAAGCGTCGGTCGACGCTCACGTTAACAATTGATTCAATTTTGATCCATCGAGGTAGAATAAAACGCGACATCACCCGTGTAAGCCGCGGCAACAGATCCATGTGCCGATGAATTTGGTTGACAATGGTTGTATTTGATCCTGTATGTCGCCGACGCATGGTGACTGGATCGCAGTGGAATTCAATGCGCGATAATGTGCGGTGTCGGTGAATTCTTCTTTCGCCACCGCAATGGAAAGTCCTCAGTCCCGTCACGGACCGGTTCAGCAGAACGATCGTCGAACGCGCGTTGTGAAAACCTGGGCGGCCATACCGCACCCCGATTATGGCTGGTGGCCTGACTGCGAGGAATGCAAATGCAAAATGGCATCCATTTCATTTCCGGCCTGCCGCGATCGGGCTCGACCCTGTTGGCGGCGCTGCTGTTGCAGAATCCGACGCTGCATGGCGGCATCACCAGTCCGGTCGGCTCGCTGGTCACCAGCATGCTGCGCGACGTCAGTCAGGGCAACGAAACCGCGGTGATGATCGACAACGAGCAGCGTCAGGCCCTGCTGCGCGGTCTGTTCGATGGATATTACCACGCCATTCACCCAACCCGCACGGTGTTCGACACCAATCGCGGTTGGACCGTCCGGCTCGATCTGCTGACCGCGCTGTTCCCGGATGCCAAGGTGATCTGCTGCGTGCGCCATGTCCCCTGGGTTTTGGACAGCATCGAGCGGCTGATCCGGCGCAACCTCTGGGAGCTTTCGAAAGTGTTCGATTTCGATCCGGGCGGGACAGTTTACTCGCGAACCGAGGGACTGGCCGGCCGGACCGGTATGGTGGGGTATGCGCTGAATGCGCTGAAGCAGGCGATGCACAGCACCGAGTCGAACCGGCTGCTACTGCTGCCGTACGACACCCTGACCCGCGAGCCGGCCCATGCCATGCAGGCGGTCTACGACTTCATTGGTCTGCCCAGCTTCACGCACGATTTCGAGAACGTTTCGTTCGACGCCACCGAGTTCGATGCCCGACTGGGCTCACCAGGTCTGCACACGGTGCGCCCAGCGGTGACCTCGGTGGAACGTGAGACGATCCTGCCGCCCGATCTGTGGCGCCGTTACGAGCAGGACAGCATCTGGCGCGATCCTGCCTTCAATTCACGGGGCGTCCGTATCGTGTGATCATCAATTGCGCAAAGCCACGCGGCAGGTATTTCGCGAACCTGCGTGCCGCAATCACCGTCCTGGCTGACCGCCCGGCCCACCGCCATGCGGACCTACATTCGTCCCAGGCGGCATGTTGGGCATCTCGAGCTTCTGATACCCCGCAGGCACCTCGAACAGGTTGGCGGGCTGGTCGGCGTAGTTGACCGTCACCGCCTCCAGCTCCCGCTGACGGTCGGCATCAGCACTGCGCGCGCGCAACATGACCCCGTCACTGGTCAGACAAACCTGGCCGCTATGGTCGTTGAACGTGGCGTTGTAGATCGTGCAGGCGACACCTGCGATGGTGTCGGAGCCGGTCTTCTTAAAAGCTGCATTGGTCGCCTTGAACATCGCAATCATACCCGGATCGGCCTGCCGCTCGACGTACATGTGCCGTTCCTCCATGACCATCGTCATCTCGCCGGCGCCGGGGTCGAGGATCGCATAGCCGCGGCCGCTGGCTCCATCGATCCGAATGCGGCCACTTTTGCTGGAAAACCGCATCGTCACCGCCGCACCGGCGGGTCCTTGCGCCATCGCGCCGGAGCGGTACTCCACCGCAACGTCCCGGCTGGGACGGATCATTGGCGTGCCGTCGGCCAACGCTGGCGTGGTGACCGCAAGCAGGGCCAGAATCAGATATGGCTGCCGCATGGTGGTTCTCCTTCTGCTGCAATCGTACCATCCCCGGCTCGCGGTTGCCACCGAAGGCGGGTTACAGTTCGCGGCACAGCCCAGGATGGAGATCGACATGCCGGATCCGAGCCGGATTGGTATCGACGTCGGCGAGAAGTTGCCGCTGGAGGAGGCTGTCGCATGGGCGGCCCAGGCCGGGGTGCAGATCATCGATGTGCAGCTCGATGGCACCGGGATCCGGCTCGATGCCTCCCGCGCGGGCCGCATCCGCGAGCAGTGTGAGCGGCACGGCATTCGCCTCGGCTTGCACACGTCGTCTGCGGTCAATGTCGCGGAGATGGCGCCATATGTAGGCGACGCAGTGGACGCGTATCTGGCTGCCTATGTCGATGCCGCTGACTTACTTGGCGCCGGGTGGATCGTGGTGCACGCCGGTTACCATTTCAGTTCGAATGTGGCACAACGTATGGATGCGGGGCTGCAACGACTGCGCCGTGCGGTGTCTTACGCCGAAAGCAAAAACACCCGGCTGCTGCTGGAGAACCTGAACAAGGAACCGCCCGACGCAGAAGTCCATTATCTGGCCCACACAA
>DATAZJ010000455.1:0-5899 GCA_036272115.1 Rhodopila sp.
TAACCAGACCGTAAAGGCCGGCCACGTCCTCGCTCGCATCGACGATCGCGATTTCCGGACCGCACTGGACCAGGCAACGGCCGACGTCGCTGCCGCCGATTTCGCCGTGCGCAACCTCGACGCCCAGATCAGCCTGCAGGATGCCGCGATCACCCAGGCGAAGGCCCAACTGGCGGCAACCCAGGCGGCGCTGGTATTCGCGCAGCAGGACGCCGGACGCTACCAGACGCTGCAGCAGACCGGGGCCGGCACGATCCAGCAGGCCCAGCACACCCAGGCGTCGCAGCAAGAGATCGCGGCGCAGGTGCAGCGCGACCAGGCAGCCCTGACCGCCGCGGAGCGCAAGATCGCCGTGCTGACCACCGCGCGACAGGAGGCGGTTGCCCAGGCCGACCACAACCGGGCACTGCGGCATCAGGCGGAGCTGAATTTGGGCTACACCGTGATCACCGCACCGGTGAACGGCACCGTCGGCGCACGCACGCTGCGGGTCGGGCAATACGTCACGGCGGGGACGCAGCTTATGGCGGTGGTGCCGCTCAGCGCCGTCTATATCGTCGCCAACTATAAGGAAACCCAACTGACCGACGTCCGCCCCGGCCAGACTGTGGCGATCACCGTCGACGGGTTTCCGGACGCCACGATCAAGGGCCGCGTGGACAGTATCTCGCCGGCCAGCGGGCTGGAATTCGCCCTGCTGCCGCCGGACAACGCGACCGGCAACTTCACCAAGATCGTGCAGCGCATCCCGGTGAAGATCACTTTTGACGATCCCGCCCTGTCCGGCCTGCTGCGGTCCGGCATGTCCGTCGAACCGACCATCGACACCAAACCCCAGGGGCAAGCATCAGCTTCCACCCAGGCCGAATAGTCCTTTCGGCATTGCCTGCATTCTGTTCGGTCCGCCGCGCCGGCATGTTTGTCCGGCGCGAGAAAGGAGACCTGTCATGACAACGCCCGCACATCCGCAAGCCAACGCCAGCGTCCGGACATGGGTCGCGGTATCCGGTGCCACGCTGGGTGCCTTCATGGCCGTGCTGAACATCCAGATCGTCAACGCCTCGCTGGCCGACATCCAGGGCGCCATCGGCGCGGGAGTCGATGACGGCGGCTGGATTTCCACCGCCTACCTGATCGCCGAGATCGTCGTCATCCCGCTCACCGGATGGCTCGTTCGGGTGTTCTCGCTGCGCACCTACCTGCTGACCAACGCCATCCTGTTTTTGGTGTTCTCCGGCGCCTGCGCCTTCGCACGCGACCTCAACCAGATGATCGTGCTGCGGGCGATCCAGGGGTTCAGCGGCGGCGTGCTGATCCCGCTGGCCTTCACCATCATCATCACCTTCCTGCCAAAGCCGAAGCAGCCGGTCGGTCTGGCATTGTTCGCCCTGTCGGCCACCTTCGCGCCCGCCATCGGCCCGACGATCGGCGGCTACCTGACCGAGAATTTCGGCTGGCAATACATTTTCTACGTCAACCTGGTACCCGGCGCGCTGATGGTCGGCATGCTGTGGTTTTCCCTCGACAAGGCACCCATGCGGCTGGCGCTGCTGCGCGAGGGCGACTGGCTGGGCATCGCCACGATGGCGATCGGGCTGTCCGCCCTGCAAACGGTGCTGGAAGACGGCAACAAGGACGACTGGTTCGGTTCGCCGTACATCTTTCGGCTTTCAATCATCGCCGTGGTCGCCCTGACCCTGTTCATCTGGATCGAACTGACCGTCCGCAAACCCCTGCTGAACCTGCGGCTGCTCGGCCGCCGCAATTTCGGCTTCGGCCTGGTCGCCAATTTCCTCCTCGGGATCGCGCTCTACGGCTCCGTCTTCATCATGCCGCTCTACCTGTCCGGCGTGCAGGGATACAACTCGGAGCAGATCGGTATGGTGCTGGCGTGGACCGGCCTGCCGCAACTGGTGCTGATCCCGCTGGTGCCGCGGCTGATGAAGCGGTTCGATGCGCGCCTGGTGATCGCGGTCGGGTTCGCGCTGTTCGCCGGCAGCAACTTCATGAACATCCACATGGACGGCAACACCGCCGGCGACCAGTTGCTATGGCCGAATGTCGTGCGCGCCATCGGCCAGGCCTTGGCATTCGCCCCGCTGTCGGCAATCGCGACCGCCGGGATCGAGGCGGAAAACGCCGGATCGGCTTCGTCCCTGTTCAACATGATGCGCAACCTGGGCGGCGCGATCGGCATCGCCGGCCTGCAGACCTTCCTGACCAAGCGGGAGCAATTCCACTCCAACATCCTGAGCAACGCCGTCTCGTTGTTCGCCGAAGCGACGCGGCATCGGATCGATCAACTGACCGGCTACTTCCTGGCGCATGGCGTGACCGACCCGGCCGAGGCGACCCATCAGGCGATCGTGGCGATCGGTCTGCGAGTGCGCCAGCAAGCCGACATCATGGCATTCAGCGACACGTTCTACCTGATGGGGGCGGCGCTGGTCGCGGCCCTGATCGCCACCCTGCTGCTGAAGAAGGCAGATCACCTGCACGCCGGGGGGGCACATTGATGAGACACGATCTTTCCGAACGCGAGACCGGCCTCATGACCGCCATCGCTGCGCCGCCGACGAAAGCCTGCCGCATCGACCGCTTCGGGCCGCCCGGCGTCATCACCCTGGCCGATATCGACCGGCCGGTCCCGGCGGCCGGCGAGGTCCTCATCCGAGTACGAGCCGCCGGCGTCGGCCCCTGGGACGCCTGGATCAGGGCCGGCAAGAGCGCCCTGCCCCAGGTTCTGCCGCTGACCCTCGGGTCCGACCTGTCCGGCATCGTGGCGGCGATCGGTCCCGGTGTCGGCGGCCTCCGTTGCGGTGACGCGGTGTTCGGCGTCACCAACCCGAACTTCACCGGCGCGCAGGCGGATTATGCCGTGGCCCGTGCCGGCATGATCGCGCCGAAACCGGAGGGGATCGACGATATCGACGCCGCGTCGGTGCCGGTGGTCGCGGTCACCGCCTGGCAAGCCTTGTTCGAAGAAGCCGGACTGACCCACGGACAAACGGTGCTGATCCATGGGGCGGCTGGCAATGTCGGCGGCTATGCCGTGCAGCTTGCCCGCTGGGCCAGGCTGAAGGTGTGTGCCACCGCGTCGTCCAAGGACCTCGATTATGTCCATGGCCTTGGGGCACACACCGTCATCGACTACCGCGCCGAACGGTTCGAGGACGTGGTCCGCAACGCCGATGCGGTGATCGACCTGGTGGGCGGCGATACTCAGGTTCGGTCGTTCGCTGCGCTGAAGCCCGGCGGCGTGCTGGTTTCCGCCGTCTCACCCCCCGATCAGGCGCTGGCCGCCCAACATCGGCTAAGCGCTCGGTTTTTCCTGGTGGACGTGACGACCGAGCGCCTGATCCGCATCGGTGGGATGCTGCAACGAGGGACCCTGCGCACCGACGTCGGCGCCGTGCTGCCGCTGGCCGCCGCCCGCACCGCGCATGCGATGCTGGAGGGAACACGGCCGCACCCGCGCGGCAAGATCGTCCTGCGGATCGGGGATTGAGGGGGGCGATCACCTGCCGCCGACGCGCAATTCGCTGTGGCCGGTCAGCGTGGTCTCCATCCCAAAATTATGCCTTTGTTGTATCAAAGCCCGACGCTCCGACGCGGCGATTCTGCCGGCCCTCAGCATGAGAGTCGGCTCATCGTGATGATTGGGCTCGAGTAGCCGCGCAATCGTGTCGGGATTTATGACCGGTAATCTATCGGCGACATGGAATCGCGCGACGATGGTGGTTTTGCCAGCACCGTTCGGACCAGCGAATATCCAAAGTTGAGGGCAGACAGTCACAAGGCCCGGATAATGGTATCCGGCCCGTCGAGATTGATCCGGACCAGTTGTCGCGTCCCGTCGGGATTATGCCGGATCATCAGACCTTCGGGGGTATCCTCCTCCCGCGTATATCCGGCAACACCCGACTCCAGTACCGCGCGCAGCGCCCAGCCCTCGTCACGCTCCAAAAGCTTCGGGATGGCGCTCCATAGCTGTTGCAGTTCGTCCGTTTCTTCCAATCCCTCCATCCTGCTTCTTTTCCCTTGCCTGCGATTGACGCTGGTAAATGTATGGGGCGGACATCGCCGTGATAACAGCCTCCGAATTTCATCATGAGCGCAGACGACCCGTCCATCTCCACGAAGACGAACCAATTGCGGACCCACTCTTGCACCAAACCCCCGCATCGGGTTCCAGTGCGCGCGATGCAGACCGACACAGCCCCCCTCGCCGCCCCGACGCTCGCGGCCAACGTCATGCACTTCGCCCGCCTGCTGCGCCGCGCCGGCCTTCCCGTCGGCCCGGCCGAGACGATCGCCGCGCAAGAGGCACTGACCCGCGTCGATCTGGCCTCCAAGACCCAGGCCCGCACCGCGCTGCGCACCGCGATGATCCATCGCCACGAGCATCAGGACGTCTTCGACCAGGCGTTCGCCCTGTTCTGGCGCGATCCCTCCGCCGCCGAACAAGCCGCCGCCATGGCGCTGCTGGACGCGCAGAAGACCCCAAAGGCCGAACGCCCGCCGCCCGCCGCCCGCCGCGTCGCCGAGGCCTTCGCGTCGAAAAAAGACAAGCCGCCGCAAGCCAAGGACGAACCGCCCGTCACCGACATGACGATGACGGTCTCCGATCAGGAACGCCTGCAGCAGATGGATTTCGAATCCATGGGCGCCCTGGAAATCGCCGAGGCCAAGCGCGAAATCCGCCGCCTGGTGCTGCCGCTCGACCTGCGCCGCACCCGCCGCAAGCGCCCCGACAGCAACGGCCCGATCACCGACCTGCGCCGCACGATACGAGCCAGTCTGCGTCAGGGCGGCGAAATCCTGACCATCCAGCGCAATCGCCGCGTCACCCGCCCGCCGCCGCTGGTCGTGCTGTGCGACATCTCCGGCTCCATGGCCCGCTACGCGCAGATCCTGATGCACTTCCTGCATGCGGTGACCAACGACCGCGACCGCGTCCACGTCTTCCTGTTCGGCACCCGCCTGTCCAACGTGACCCGCCAGCTCCGCGCCCGCGACCCCGAGGTCGCCTTCCAGATGGTCGCCCACGCCGTCCCCGACTGGTCCGGAGGCACCCGCATCGGCGAGGCCGTCGCCAGCTTCAACCATCTCTGGGCCAAGCGCGTCCTCGGCCAGGGCGCCGTCGTCCTGCTGATCACCGACGGCCTGGATCGCGACGGTGCCCAGGGCCTGGCCGAGAACATGGATCGCCTGCACCGCTCCTGCACAAGGCTGATATGGCTCAACCCCCTGTTGCGCTGGAGCGGATTCGAACCAAAATCACAGGGCATCCGAGCCATGCTGCCGCACGTCGATGAGTTCCGTCCCATCCACAACCTGGCCAGCCTGCGCAGCCTGATCGACCTGCTATCGCGCCCCGCGCCCATGAAAGGACCAAGCCAATGACCGAAATCGAGGATGTCCTGTCCACCGCCGCCGCCTGGCGTGCCGCCGGCGAGCAGGTGGCCGTCGCCACCGTAACCGAGACCTGGGGCAGTTCGCCTCGCCCCGCCGGCAGCCAGATGGTGGTGACCAAGTCAGGCCGCATGGCCGGTTCGGTGTCCGGCGGCTGCATCGAGGGCGCGGTCGCCGACGCGGCGATGCAGACCATCGAAAGCGGCACGCCGCAATTGCTGGATTTCGGCGTCAGCCACGAACGTGCCTGGGAAGTCGGCCTGGCCTGCGGCGGCAAGGTCAAGGTGTTTGTTGAACGGTTGAACTAATACCGACGCAGCACGCCGCCTGATGTCCTGGTGGTTCAAATCATTCCAATCGCCCTTGATGTTGACCCATCGGCAGCGCCGTGCAACCGTCATGGCGAGCGCAGGTTCGCCATCCATGCCTTTGTTTTCGCACGTAAAAGGCGTGGATACCGGCATGCGCCGGCATGACGGACGGG
>DATAZJ010000456.1:0-1709 GCA_036272115.1 Rhodopila sp.
GGCCGGCTGCTGACCATCGAACTCCGCCCGCAGGCCACCCCCGGCGGCAAGCCGTCGCAGGTGCTGACCACGCAGGATTTCACCCTCCGCCCGGTCGAGCGCACCAACCGATCCGACAAGCAGAGCATCCTCGTCACCCTGCATCAGCCCATCCCGGACGGTCAGGTCGCGACCCTGCGCCTGCGGCTGTCGGATGAGCCCGGTCTCGACGATCCGATCTTCGACCTGCCGTTGAAAAGCGCCCTGCCGTTCAAGCTGCGCGACACCTACTGCACCGAGGGCTTCGACCACGCCGCCGTCAATGACGTGGTGAATTGCAGCCCATCCGAACCGGGCTATCCGCGTGGCGTCACGCTGCAATTCTCCGCTCCGCCCGAGGCGCTGAACATCGTCAAGGCGCGTGACGTGCTGCGCGTCACCCCGCCGCTCGACAACATGGCGATCAGTGTCGGTGGCGACAACGAACTGCGGATCACCGGCCGGTTCGCCGCCGATCAGGTCTATACCGTCGCCATTGCCGCCGGCGCGCTGCATGATGCGCGCGGCCGAGCGCTGGCGGAGTCGGTCACACGGCGGGTCAGTTTCGCGGCCGGCACGCCGGCGTTGGCGTGGGACGTCCCGCAAGGCATCGTCGAACGCCTCGGCCCGCAAATGGTCCCGCTGCGCGGCCATGGCTACGATCATGCCGACGTCCGCATCTATGCCATCGACCCGCTCAGCCGCGATTTCTGGCCGTTCCCGCGCGCTGGCCTGACCACCAATGACGACACCGCGCCGCCGCTGCCGGGCAATGAGCCGGCGCATTACAACGAACCCACCCCGATCCCCAGCGCCGCCATGGCGGCCCGGATCGGCGCGCTGGGGTCGCCCGCCGCCAGCGAGTTGATGGAACTGCCGATCCACCGTGGCGGCGTGGACGCCAAGTTCGGCCTCGATCTGGCGCCGACCCTGGCCCGGATCGCCGGTCCGCATGCGCCCGGCACCTATCTGGTCGGACTGCGCACCGTCGATGGCCGCACCCGCCAATGGGCTCGTTTGCAGGTCACCGACCTGTCGCTCAGCGCTGTCGAGGAAGCCGGCCACGTCCACTTCGCGGTCACCTCGCTGGCCACCGCGCAGCCCGTCCCCGGCGCCGAAATCCGTCTGGAGGGCCTGCGCGACGGCCATTTCGTCACCCTGGCCCACGGGGTCACCGAGACCGACGGAAGCTGGACCCTGGCCGCGCCGATTCCGACGGGCCTGGACCGCAAGGAAGCCCACATCAGCCGCATCGTGGTGGTCAAGGCGACCGACACGCTGGTGCTGGAACCCGATCGCGGCCCGCAGCAATACACCGCCGAGGCCTGGACCAAGCCGGAGACCCCCTGGCTCGGTTGGGTCACGGACAAGGACCTGTCCGGCCGCCGGCCGCCGCCGCAGACGCTATGCCATGTCTTTACCGAACGTCCGATCTACCGCCCGGAAGAACCGATCCTGATCGCCGGCATAGTGCGCCGCTACCAGTCGGGCGCCCTGAGCTATGCCAGCGGCACCGGCCAGGTGGTGGTCACCGGACCGAACCAGCAGGAATGGCGCCTGCCCGTCACACTCGACGAAATCGGCGGCTTCCACCTGAAATTCGACCAGAAGACCGAGGCGACCGGGGACTACGCCATCCAGTATGAGCCCAAGGACGGCCAGCCCTGCGGCGCCATGACGGTGAAGAAAGA
>DATAZJ010000457.1:0-13172 GCA_036272115.1 Rhodopila sp.
GGCGGCACTCGGCGGGCAGGTCGCGGGTCAGCGAATGGGCGATGGTCACCGTGGCATCGGCGGTCACCAGCAGGCGGGACATCGGCCGCCCGACGATCGCCGACCTTCCCAGCACCACCGCTCGGGCACCGGCGGTTTCGATACCGGTAGCGCGCAGCAGCTTCATCACGCCGAGGGGGGTGCAAGGCACCACCTTGGGGCGGCCGTCGGCAAGGTAGCCGACATTCATCGGATGGAAGCCGTCCACGTCCTTGGCCGGGTCGATCGAGTCAATCACGGCCTCGGGGTCGATACCGCGCGGCAGCGGCAGTTGCACCAGGATGCCGTCAACCGCGGGATCATCGTTCAGGGTGCGGATGGTGGCCAGCAGATCGGGCAGCACGGTCTCGGCGGGCAGGTGAATGGTGCGGGCCTCGATCCCGGCTTCCCTGGCGGCCCGGTCCTTGGTGCGGACATAGACGCGGCTGGCGGGGTCCTCGCCGACCAGCACGACGGCCAATACCGGGGTGAAACCCGCGGCGGCGACTGTCGCGGCGATCTCGGTGCGCAGGGCGGCGGCCAGGGCGATGCCGTCTATGATGCGGGCGGGCACAGTGTCTCCAGTCTGGCGGTCAACAAAGCGGTATCGCCGGCGACGTGCAGCGTCTTGTCGCGGCTGGTCTGGCCCAGCGTCACGACGACGGCGCGCGATGGGACGTGCAGTGCGCGTGCCAGCACGGCGCAGACCGCGCGATTGGCACGCCCATCCTCCGGCGCTTCGTTCACGCCGATACGCAGGCAGGTGCCGTGTGCGGCGACCGTCCGGCCCTGGATGCCGGGCCGGCGGGATTTCGGCTGGACCTTCACGGTGACGCTGACGCCGTCGGGACGCGCATGCCAGAACGGCGTCAAAGCAGGTACTGCATCGCGCCGGTCAGGATGGCGGCCTCGACATTGACCGTCACCATGATCGCGCCCTGCACCAGCAGCAGCAGAACCAGGGGGCTGAGGTCGATGCTGCCGAAACTCGGCAGGAAGTTGCGGATCGGACGCAAGGCGGGTTCGGTGATGCGATACAGGAAGTCGCCAATGCTCCAGACGATGCGGTTGCGGGTGTCGATAACGCCAAACGACGCGAGCGTGCTGAACACAGCCGCCAGCAGGACGGCCCACCAGTAAAGGTTCAGGACCTCTAACAGCAGCCAAAACAGCGGCCTGATCATTTGGCGAACACTCCGGATTCGGGCGCGGAACCTAGCGATGGCGGGACGCTTCCGCAACATGGTTCACGGTGGACCCACGCCAAGGGGCATTCGGTTTCGATTGAAATCACACACGGATAACGGGTGATGGTGCTTTATGCCGCTGCCGCCGATGTTGTCCCCTCCCCGATCACCGCCATCGGCGGCTGGATCATCCTCCGATCCAAGACCACCCTGACCTCGCCCGGCCGCTTCGGTGGCCGGGCGTCTTTTTGTCGGGATGGACGGCTGGATTGGCGCCGCCAGTCATGTAAAAACATCTTACATGAGTTGGTCTGGACCCACCGATGGCGGTTCGGGGCGCCGTGGCTACCACCACGGCAACCTGCGCGAAGCCTTGATCGAGGCGGCGCTGGAGCTGGTCGGCGCCAAGGGGCCGGCCGGCTTCACCATCGCCGAGGCTGCGCGGCTTGCCGGGGTCAGCCCGGCGGCGCCGTACCGGCATTTCCGCGACGCGGAGGCCCTGCTGGCCGAAGTTGCGGTGCGCGGGTTCGACCGCTTCGCCGATCGGCTGGCGAAAGCCTGGAACGGTGGCAGGCCGGACGCGGTGCGGGCGTTCGAGGACCTCGGCCGAGCCTACCTGGCGTTCGCTCGGGAGGAGCCGGCGTATTATGCGGCGATGTTCGAGTCGCAGATCGCACAGGAAGCGCACCCGGGCCTGCAGGTGGCGGGCGACCGGGCGTTCGGGGTGCTGCGGGAGGCAGCCGAACAGGTCGCCGCGACGCTGCCGAAGGGGCGCCGGCCGCCGCCGTTGATGATGGCACTGCATGTCTGGTCGATGGCGCACGGGATCGCGTCGCTGTTCGTGCGGGAGGGGCCGTCGCGGCGGAAGCTGCCGATGCCGGCCGAGGACCTGCTGGAGGCGGGCGTGCTGATCTACCTGCAGAGTCTGGGTTTGGCGGGGGGCGAGTAGCATCCGGCCGCCGAAAGCCTACGTCGCGACACAGTCGTGATTCGTGGTGAAACGACGACGGTTGTTATCCAAATTCCAACGCGAACCGCTTGACGTCCTCTGTCTCGCTCCCTAATGTAAATGTGTCTTACATTCACATGAGGCCCTCAATGATGAGCGCTGCCAACCAAGACACCTACGGCTGGAATCGTGGCCCCTGGGGCAGTGCCCAAGGTCCGCAATCGCAACAATCCAATACCGGCGGCCCTTGGCCCAACCCGCCCTGGGGTGGTCCGCCATTCTGGTATCCGGTGGGCATCAGCCGCCCGGCGGGTATCGCCTTCACGATCCTCGGGTTCCTTTTCTGGTGGCCGGTCGGTCTGGCCATGCTGTTTTACATGATTGGGAGTGGTCGCATGGGATGCTTCGGTCGTCGCCGTCGCGCGATGTATCAGCAGTTCGCCCAGGACGGTGGTCCTTGGAGCAATTGGCGAGCCTGGGCGTGCGGTCCATCGGCGACGAACGCGCCGCCGACGTCCGGTAATCGGGCATTCGACGAATACAAGGCCGAGACGCTGCGCCGCATGGAGGAGGAACAGAAGGACTTCGGTTCATTCCTCGAACGGCTGCGCTTCGCCAAGGACAAGGCCGAATTCGATGCCTTCATGGCAGAACGGCGGACCCGTCCGCCTGCGCCCCCGGCGGAAGAACCGGCGGGATAGAACCGCCTTACTGTTCAGGTTGCGTTAACCCTTCGCTGCTACCAACTACCCGATGCGCCAGATGTCCCTGACCGGTCGTCTGGCGCATCGTTTGCATGCACGGGGCTTCGGGGCACCCGGTTTTTGGGTGCCCGGATTTCGCCACATGTTCGTGACCAGGACGCGCTCGGACATGCGGTGGAAGCAACCCTGCGGATGCGGGATGGGGCTTTCCGCGCGGGTTCGGCTTCTCTAAGACGCGCGGCACGGACAGGTAAGGGACCGTAACAAATGGCGGGTATGGATATTCTGGCGTCTGCCTTCAACGGCGCCAACGCGGCGTTCTTGGCCGATCTTTATGCTCGGTGGGCGACCGATCCATCCTCCGTCGATGCCAGCTTCGCCGACCTGTTCGCGGCGATGAACGATGAAGCCCGAGCGGTGCTGGAAGACGCCAGCGGGGCGTCCTGGGCGCCCCGGCCAAGCTTTGGTGAGGACGCAACCGAGGCACCGGCGACAACCGCGCCGGGCGGATTGAACCCGGACCAGGCCCGCGCCGCCACCGTCACGTCGCTGCGCGCGCTGATGCTCATCCGCTCCTACCGTGTGCGCGGCCATCTGGAGGCGCAGCTCGATCCGCTCGGTTTGCAGACCCCGCACAAGCATGCGGAGCTGGACCCGGCCACGTATGGCTTCACCGACGCCGACCTGGACAAGCCGATCTTCATCGACAACGTGCTGGGGCGGGACACCGCCACACTGCGGCAGATCATGCAGATCCTGCGGCAGACCTATTGCGGGCCGATCGGCGTGGAGTTCATGCACATCCAGGATCCGGGCCAGAAATCCTGGATCCAGCGCAAGGTCGAGGGCGCGCCCTGGAACACCGACCTGAATGCCGACGAAAAGCGCACCGTGCTGCGGCAGTTGACCGAAGCCGAGGGGTTCGAGGCGTTCTGCCAGAAGCGCTACGTCACCACCAAGCGGTTTGGTCTGGAAGGCGGCGAGATCACCATTCCGTCGCTGCATGCGATGATCGAGACCGCCGCCGCCGCCGGGGTGGTGGAGGTGGCGATCGGCATGCCGCATCGCGGCCGGCTCAATACACTTGTCAATATCGTGAAGAAGCCACTGACCGCGCTGTTTTCCGAATTCGGCGGCGAAAGCTTCAAGCCGGACGACGTGCAGGGGTCGGGCGATGTGAAATACCACCTGGGGACGTCCACGGACGTGGAGATCGCCGGGCATAACGTCCATTTGTCGCTGCAACCGAATCCGTCGCATCTGGAGGCGGTCGATCCTGTCGTCGTCGGCAAGGTGCGGGCACGGCAGGACAACGCCGGCGACACCAAGATGCGCGGGTCGGTGATGGCGATCCTGATGCACGGCGACGCGGCGTTCGCCGGCCAGGGCCTGGTGTATGAGACGCTGGCGATGAGCCAGTTGATCGGCTACCGCACCGGCGGAACAATTCATCTGATCGTCAACAACCAGACCGGATTCACCACGGTGCCGGCGCATGCCTATTCCGGGTTGTATTGCACCGACGTGGCGAAATCGATCCAGGCGCCGATCCTGCATGTGAATGGCGACGACCCGGAAGCGGTGATCTTCTGCTCGCGGATGGCGGCGGAATATCGGATGAAGTTCGCCAGCGACATCGTGCTGGACATCGTCTGCTATCGCCGCCACGGCCATAACGAGACCGACGAACCGGCCTTCACCCAGCCGCTGATGTATAAGGCGATCAACCAGCTCAAGACCACGCGGACCCTGTATGCCGAGAAGCTGGCTGCCGAGGGCGCGGTCTCGGCGGCCGATTCCAAGGCGATGCTGGATGACTTCACCAAGACGCTGGACGACGCCAACGCCGCGGCAAAGTCCTACAAGCCGAACAAGGCGGATTGGCTGGAAGGACATTGGACCGGATTCACGCCGGCTGATCAGCAGGAAGTGGAGCTGACCGAGGAGCCGACCGCCGTGTCGATGGACGCGTTGAAGCAGGTCGGCGCGGCGCTGTCGCACGTGCCGGACGGCTTCAACCTCAATCCGAAGATCACCCGGCAGCTGGAAGCCAAGGCGCAGGCGATCGAAACCGGCGAGGGCATCGACTGGGCGACCGGCGAAGCCCTGGGCTTCGGCAGCCTGCTGCTGGAAGGCAGCCGCATCCGGTTGTCCGGTGAGGACACCCAGCGCGGGACGTTCAGCCAGCGCCATGCGGTGCTGATCGATCAAACCAACCAGCACGAATACACGCCGCTGAACAACATCGCGTCAGACCAGGCGAAGATCGAAATCTACAACTCGTTGCTGTCGGAAGCCGGGGTGCTGGGCTTCGAATACGGGTATTCGCTGGCCGATCCGCGCACGCTGGTGCTTTGGGAAGCGCAGTTCGGCGATTTCGCCAACGGTGCGCAGGTGATCATCGATCAGTTCCTGGCCAGCGGCGAGACGAAGTGGCTGCGCATGTCCGGCCTGGTGCTGCTGCTGCCGCATGGCTACGAGGGACAGGGTCCGGAACACTCCTCGGCGCGCATCGAGCGGTATCTACAGTTGTGTGCCGAACGGAACATGTATGTCTGCAACCTGACGACGCCGGCGAACTATTTTCATGCGCTGCGCCGTCAGTTGCATCGCAATTTCCGCAAGCCGCTGATCGTGTTCGAGCCGAAGTCGCTGCTGCGTCACAAGCTGGCGGTGTCGTCGCTGGCGGATTTCGCCGAGGGCACGCGGTTCCAGTACGTGATCCCGGAGATCGACGAAATCGCCCCGCCCGATCAGGTGCGGCGCGTCGCGATCTGCTCGGGGAAGGTGTACTACGATCTGCTGGCAGAACGGCGGGCGAAGGACATCAAGGACATCGCGCTGATCCGGCTGGAACAGATCTATCCGTTCCCCGAAATCAGCCTGGGCCGAGCGTTGGCGCCGTACGTGAACGCCGACGTGGTGTGGTGCCAGGAAGAGCCGGAGAATATGGGCGCCTGGACGTTCGTCGACCGTCGGATCGAGAAGGTCCTCGGCCGCCTGGACATGAAGGTGCGACGGCCGGCCTATGTGGGGCGTGAGGCGGCCGCCAGCCCGGCGACGGGGCTGGCCAAGACCCATATGACACAGCAGGCACGGCTGGTAGCCACCGTGCTTGGCATCGGCTAGACCGCCCCCGCATTTGACATACCGTCTGGAGATTGATCGCTGTGGCGACTGAAATCGTAGTGCCCGCTTTGGGCGAGAGCGTCACAACCGCCACGGTTGCCCGCTGGATCAAGCAGCAAGGCGACACGGTGGCGGTGGACGAACCGCTGGTCGAACTGGAAACCGACAAGGTGACGGTGGAGGTCAACGCGACGTCCGCTGGTGTGCTGTCGTCGATCGCCGTGCCGGAAGGCACCGAGGTCGAGGTCGGTTCGGTGCTGGGCGTGGTCGACTCGGCCGGGGCTGCCGTGGCGGCGCCAAAACCCGCCGCACCGAAACCCGTCGCCGCGCCGGAAGCGCGTCCAGCCGCGAACCCTTCGGCGGGGGTCAATCCGCCGCCGCGTCCGTTGGGTCCGGTGTCGCGTCCGGCTGCTCCCGCGCCGCAGCATGCACCGCTGCCGACGGCGGCGAAGCTGATTGAGGAGAATAAGGTTTCCGCCGGCGATATCGGCACAGGGACAGGGAAGGATGGCCGCGTCACCAAGGGCGATGTGCTGGATTTCCTGAACCGGCCCGCGCCCACACCGGCGGCCGCCCCCGCAGCGAAAGCCCCGCGCCAGGATGAACCGAGGGAACAGCGGGTGAAGATGACCCGGCTGCGGCGGACGATCGCGCTGCGGCTGAAGGAAGCGCAGAACAACGCCGCGATGTTGACCACCTTCAATGAGGTGGACATGTCGGCGATCATGACCCTGCGCGCCGAATACCGCGATGCGTTCGAGAAGAAGCACAAGGGCGTCCGCCTGGGCTTCATGAGCGTGTTCGTCCGTGCCTGCTGCGTGGCGCTGAAGGAATTCCCCGCGGTCAACGCGGAGATCGACGGCGACGACATCGTGTACAAGAATTTCGTGAATATGGGGATCGCGGTGGGCGGTCCCTCGGGTCTGGTGGTGCCGGTGATCCGGGATGCCGATCAGCTTGGGTTCGCCGGGATCGAAGGTGCGATCGCCGATTTCGGCAAGCGGGCGCGTGACGGCGCGCTGAAGCTGGATGATCTGGCGGGTGGCACGTTCAGCATCACCAACGGCGGCGTCTACGGGTCGCTGATGTCCACTCCGATCCTGAACCCGCCGCAGTCGGCGATCCTGGGCATGCATAAGATCCAGGACCGGCCGGTGGTCGTTGCGGGGAAGATCGAGATCCGGCCGATGATGTATCTCGCGGTGTCGTACGATCACCGGATCGTCGATGGGAAAGAGGCGGTGTCGTTCCTGGTCCGCGTCAAGGAAGGCGTGGAAGACCCGCGCCGGTTGCTGCTGGATCTGTAGTAACAGCACCGTGGGATGGCCAGGCGGGCGCGGAATAGAGATGAATCGGAGCCACCCCGTGTCCTTGATTTCTGCGTTCACGGTTAGCCGGTGTCTGCTCAGACGGCATACCGGGCGGCTTTGCAGGCCTGGAAACAACGTGTTCGGTCGGCGTGCGTCTCGGCATGGAAACCGGCTGAGCGGCCAATCGAAGGGCCGGTCAGGCTGCGCATCACGTTTTATCGCGAGTTTAAACTCGGCGACGTGGATAACTTGGTGAAGCCCATCCAGGATGCCCTGCAAGGCGTCGCCTACCACAACGACCGCCAGGTTACAGACGTGACCGGCCGGGGGCGGGATATCGATAGCGCCTTTAGAGTCAGGTATATGTCGCCTGCTCTCGCCATGGCGTTCAGCGACGGACGGCAATTCGTCCATATCGAGGTATGGCAAAATCCTGACCAGGAGGCGGTCAACTGATGGAGACACAAACCAGCACGAAAGTGGATCGCCGACGCCGCGAGATCGCCGCATCCTACAGGAAGCAGGGCTATCGCGTGACCGCGCCGTCGGTAGCCGAAGCATTGCCTCCCTTCCTGCACGATTGCCACCCGGACCTGATCGCCGAGAAAGAGGGCGACCGGGTGGTCATCGAGATCAAGCCATCCCACGCGCTCAAGGGCGCGAACGATCTGATTGAACTGGCGGACCGGGTGGCCGCCGAACCCGGATGGCGCCTGGAACTGGTGACTGTTGCCTCAGAGCCTGACAACCGGGACCTCCTCGCGCCAGACTGGCTTGAGCGCATGCTTCTCGCGCCGTCAGCCGGTACAGAGATTGTCTACCGTTGTATCTATCTCGGCCAGGTTCTTGCGTACCTGATACAGGGCATGGCTTTAGGCAATAACATCCGGGTCCGAGACAAAACGGAGCGGCATCTTGCGCGCGAACTGGTTTACGCAGGAGCGCTCGATCAAGATCTTCTCGATCGAATCGAGGGCGCACTCGCATGGCGAGACCAGGTGATGCACCGGATGCCTGTTTCGCGGTCGGCCACCCAGCAGGCTGCCGAACTCGAACAACTCTGCCGTGACCTCCACCACATGCAGGCTCAACGCATTGAGGACTAAATGAGCGATTCTTTCGACGTTATCGTCATCGGCTCCGGCCCCGGCGGCTATGTCTGTGCCATCCGAGCGGCGCAGCTTGGGCTGAAAACAGCGTGTGTGGAAAAGCGCGCGACGCTTGGCGGCACTTGCCTGAACATCGGCTGCATCCCCTCCAAGGCGCTGCTGCAATCGTCCGAGGAATTTGAGAAGACCAAGCACGCGCTGAAGGATCACGGCGTGCTGGTCGACGGCGTGACCCTGGACCTGACACGGATGCAGGCGCGCAAGGGGGAAGTCGTCACCGCCAACACCAAGGGCGTCGAGTTCCTGTTCCGCAAGAACAAGGTGACGTGGCTGAAGGGCACCGGCCGCATCACCGCGCCGGGCAGCGTGGATGTCGACGGCACGGTCTACACCACCAAGAACATCATCATCGCCACCGGCAGTGACAGCGTGCCGTTGCCGGGCGTGGCGGTGGATGAAAAGCAGATCGTCACCTCCACGGGCGGACTGGAGCTGGACAAGGTTCCCGGGCACCTCGTCGTGATCGGCGGCGGTGTGATCGGCCTGGAACTGGGCAGCGTCTGGCGCCGGCTGGGCTCCGAAGTGACGGTGATCGAGTTCCTCGATCGGATTGTCCCCGGCATGGACACCGAGATCGCCACCGCATTCCAGCGCATCCTGCAGAAGCAGGGGTTCAAGTTCCGCCTGGGCATGAAGGTGACCAACGCCGCGACGGCCGCCGACGGCGTGACGTTGACGGTGGAGCCGGCCAAGGGCGGCGCGGCGGAGACGGTCAAGGCGGACGTCGTGCTGCTGTCGATCGGCCGGCGCCCCTATACCGAAGGGCTGGGACTGGAAGCCGCCGGGGTCGAACTGGATGACCGCAAGCGGGTCAAGGTGGACAAGCATTACGCCACCAATGTGCCGGGCATCTATGCCATCGGCGACGTGATCGCCGGACCGATGCTGGCCCACAAAGCCGAGGACGAAGGCGTCGCCATCGCCGAAATCCTGGCCGGACAGGCCGGGCACGTGAACTACGGCGCGATCCCCGGCGTGGTGTACACGTGGCCGGAAGTGGCCTCGGTCGGTGCCACCGAGGAGGAACTGAAAGCCGGCGGCATCGCCTACAACGTCGGAAAATTTCCGTTCACCGCGAACGGACGGGCGCGGGCGATGGGCGATACGGACGGCTTCGTGAAGGTCCTTGCGGACAAGACCTCCGACCGGCTGCTCGGCGCCCACGTGCTGGGACCGGACGCCGGCACGCTGATCGCGGAACTGACGACGGCGATCGAGTTTGGCGCGTCGGCGGAGGATGTGGCGCGGATTTGCCACGCGCATCCCACGCTGAGCGAGGCGGTGAAGGAAGCAGCCCTGGCAGCGGACGGCCGCGCACTGCATATGTGACGGATGAGACCACTAGCGCTGACAATGGGCGATCCCGCGGGGATCGGCGGTGAGCTTTCCGTGAAGGCTTGGCTGGCTTTGCGGGAGGCCGGTCCAACGTTCATCGCGCTGGACGATCCGGTTCGGTTGACGCGCGTGGCGGCGAGCATGGGGCTGAGCGTGCCGGTGCGGGCGGTCAGCCACGCAGCGGAGGCAAACGCCACCTTCCGGTCGGCGTTGCCGGTGCTTACGGTGCCGCTGGCCGCCGCCGCCGTGCCGGGGCGGCCCGATCCGGCGAACGCCACGGCGGTTGTCGCGTCGATCGAGCAGGCCACGAAGCTGGCATTGGCCGGGTTCGTCGGCGGCATTGTCACCAACCCGATCAACAAGGCGGCGCTGTACCAGGCAGGGTTCACCTATCCCGGCCATACCGAATTCCTGGCCGCCCTGACCGGTGTACCCGGCCGGGAAATCATGATGTTGGCCAGCCCGTTGCTGCGGGTGGTGCCGGTGACCGTGCATGTCTCGTTGCGCGAGTCCATCGCGATGCTGACGACGGAGATGATCGTGGCTGCGTCGCGCACCACCGCGGCGGCTCTGCGGCGGGATTTCGGCATCGCGTCGCCTCGTCTGGCGATCGCCGGTCTGAATCCGCATGCCGGGGAACAGGGCGCGCTGGGCAAGGAGGACCTCGCCGTGGTGCAGCCGGCGATCGACGCGCTGCGTGCGGAGGGCATCGACGTCTCCGGTCCCTGGCCGCCGGATACGATGTTCACCGTGGCGGCACGCGCCCGCTACGACGTGGCGATCTGCATGTACCACGACCAGGCGCTGATCCCGCTGAAGACGCTGGACATGGATCACGGGGTGAACGTGACCCTGGGGCTGCCGATCGTGCGGACGTCCCCCGATCACGGGACCGCGTTCGATATCGCCGGCAAGGGCGTGGCCGACCCGACCAGCCTGCTGGCGGCGATCGAACTGGCCGGGACACTGGCGGCCGGCCGTCAAACTTGACAGCGCTCGCCCGATCGCGGCATCTGACCTGGCGAGCACGCACGCTCCGACCCTAAGTCCGGCCGCCGAGTCCTGTCGAAGGGCGGTCCGGATCCGCCCGGCAGGCGGATGGTCGTAACCCATGACTGCCCTTTTATGGTTGCCGCCTGTTGCCAAAGCCGTAACGACGGCCTTGCTGGTTGTCGTTGCGTCCGTGCTGGCCGAGGCGCTCGGTCCACTCTGGGGCGCGCTGGTCGCCAGCCTGCCCGTCTCGGCTGGGCCGGCCTATGTGTTCCTCGCCATGCGGCATGGCGGCGATTTCGTCGCCGCCAGCGCGCTGAGCAGCGCCGCCGCCAACGCGGCAACCGGGCTGTTCCTGATCGTCTATGCCATCCAGGCCAGAAGAGCGCCGCTGTGGAGAGGCCTCGGTGTGGCCGTGGCGGTATGGCTGGTTGCCAGCCTCACGATCCGGCAGGTGATGTGGACGCCGGCGACGGCGATGCTGGTCAACCTGGTGGTCTACGGCGGCGGATTCCTCCTGCTGGGACGGATCGGCAAGGTGGCGCATGACGCCGGCACCGCGACCAGGCGCCGTTGGTTCGACCTGCCATTGCGCGCCGCCGCCGTGGCACTGTTCGTCTCAACCGTGGTCGGTGTCAGTTCGATACTTGGGCCCGAGGCGACCGGCATCGCCGCGGTATTCCCGATCAGCCTGATCAGCCTGGTCGTTATCCTGCACCCCCGTATCGGCGGCGCCGCGTCCGCAAGGCTTGCATCGACAGCCCTGCGCGCGATGCTGGGATTTGGCGTGATGCTGCTTGTCCTGCACCTGGCCATTCAGCCATTAGGCACGGCGGCGGCTCTTGTCGTCGCGTTGGCGGTGTCGCTTCTTTGGTCGGGCGGACTGCTTGTTTTGGGTCGCTGGCGGCACTGACTGTACATCATATATGGCTGGATCGGCTGGCGATGACGGATTCGCCATACCTGATGATGCTCACGTAACCCGCCATCGGCTTGGCCGAACTGATTGCACGTTGTTCTCAAACCGTCAGCAGACCGGATCGTTGCTCGATGCACCGGCCCACGGGGCGTCATCACTGCGGACGCGGTGCAGCGCATCATGCAGCCTTGCCGTTGTCTGACCTGACCGATAGTTTCGATTGGAATATGTCGTCCCGACGCTTCCGCGCTCACTCGTTATAGCCAGGTGGAAACCGAGGTCATCGATGGCGACGACATGAGCAATTCCACAGGGAGGCCCGACGCCATCGAAGATCGCTGACATGGCATGACATGACTGCTGTCGCCGACGCGTAGTCTATTCGGGCGACGATTGATCCAAGAGTTGCTATCAGCACAATATCATTGGAATGCAATCTATCAAGCTCCGGACTCTACTCACGCCCTCCGGACGAAGTGCATCCAAATCGCGGGATTTGGCTAGAATTTCCCATATAATGACGTATCGGTGTCAAATTTAGACAATACAATCGTAGCGTGATCGCAATGTACTGATTACGGTATGCAATCTTAGTTTGACAATTTACGTCGCCTCGGCCTATGGTAGCTGTAAAGCAACGAAAAGCCGGTGTGTTGAACGCCGGCATGTATAGGCACGCGCCAGCCTCCCGTCGATTATGGAGATGTGGAATGGGATCGAAACTCCTCGCGGGCGCCGTGGTCGCGGCGCTCTGGGCAGCGACGTGCACACCGGTCATGGCGCAGCAGCCAGCCCCGACCTGCACTGCCCCATCCACCTGGTTTCCGCACAGCCAGACGCCGGAGCAAAACTCCGCCGGCTTTCCGGCGACCCCGACCAACTGCGATTTCCATCAATGGTCGTGGAATGCGTTCCTGTGGCTAACCCAGGATATCAAAGGTGAGCCGCGGTTCGAACATATGCCAGCGAACGGGATCGAAACGAAACCTGGTGTGCTGGATGCGCTGATCGGCCGTTCGGCGAAGGCCCGGACACTCGACATTGTCGCACAGGCCGGGCCGGATGGCATCATGGTCGACCTCCAGGGCCATCCTATCTACTATTCGATTCATTCCGACTCCACATTTGGCAACTTCCTCAAGCAAAACCATCTGCTGGATCCGGCGAAGCTGCGCGCGTTCAGCCCCACCGAATCGTTTCCCGTCAATACTTTGACGCTGAAGGCGGCCTGGAAAGTCGTCGCCCCGGGTGAGGATGTTTCGACCTTCTATACCCGCAAGGCGCAAATCGCGCTGTTGACCACCAGGAACGGCAAGATCGTCCTGTCCGGCAAGACGAAGTCGGTAGAGGTGGCGCTGGTCGGCTTTCACATCGGCGGCACGGTCGCCAATCATCCGGAAATGATCTGGGCCACGTTCGAGCATTTGCAGAACGCCCCCGATCTTCCCAAACCGATGAACTC